>JAIBJL010000403.1 GCA_020029545.1 Gammaproteobacteria bacterium | reverse complement strand
AGATGCCCAGCTCTTCGCAAATGGTGAGCACGAACTGCAGCGGCGTGAGTTGCGGGTTCAGGATCACTGCGACATCGGCGTGGCCGGGCATCCGTTCCAGCAATGAGCGCACCACGGTCGTCTTGCCAGTACCCACTTCGCCGGTGAGTTGAATGAAGCCGCCGGATTCGTTGATGCCGTACAACAGATGCGCAAGCGCCTCCGCATGCCGCTCGCTCATGAAGAGGTAACGCGGGTCGGGGGTGATGGCGAAGGGCTTTTCTACCAGCCCGAAAAAGCTCGTATACATGTGGCGCTTGCCGGGCAGCCAGGCGGCCTCGATACGGCATGACCTGTCGCCCCTTGTTGAGCAGAATCGTACTGCAGGTGCCGGGGCATCATGCCACCGCCGGCGCTGTTAGGGAAAGGCAAGTCCCGGCGGTCAGGTCATTCGTGACCAAGACTTGTATTGCCGGGCGGGGGCCGGATCGATACCCTGCGCAGCTGTTTTTCCCTCTGTCACTCCCGGCTCTGGTCCTTGGCTCAAGGCAGATTCAACGCCTTGGTGACTTTGCCCAGACCGGGTCAATGCCCGGCTCATCGGCCGCGCTACGGGACATCATGAAGGCACTCACGCTCAAACAGCTCGTCAAGACCTACAAAAACGGTGTCCAAGCGCTCAAGGGCATCGACCTGGAGGTGGAAGAGGGCAATTTCTATGCATTGCTGGGCCCGAACGGTGCCGGCAAGACGACTGCCATCGGTATCGTGACCTCGCTGGTGAACAAGACCAGCGGGGAAGTCCGGGTGTTCGACTACAACATCGACACGCAACTGGCGCTCGCGAAATCGTGCATCGGCCTGGTACCGCAGGAGTTGAACTTCAACCAGTTCGAGACGGTCTCCACGATTCTGCTCAACCAGGCGGGCTTCTACGGCATTCCCCGGCCTGTCGCCCGCGCGCGGCTGGAGAAGTTTCTCAATACCCTGCAGCTTTGGGATAAACGTAACGCGATAGCGCGCAGCCTCTCGGGGGGGATGAAACGCCGCATGATGATTGCACGAGCATTGATGCACGAGCCCCGACTGCTGATCCTGGACGAGCCCACGGCCGGCGTGGACATTGAAGTGCGCCGCTCGATGTGGTCGTTCATGCGCGATATCAACCTTGCCGGCACGACCATCATCCTGACGACCCACTATCTGGAAGAGGCCGAAAATCTTTGCAGCCACGTCGCCATTATCGACAAGGGACGCATCATCGAGAACGATCGCATGAGTCGCGTGCTGCGCAAGCTGCAGACCGAAGTGTTCATCCTCAATTTGCGCAATCCCATCGCCGCTGCGCCGTCGATGCCCGGCTATGAAGTCAAGCTGGCCGACGACCACACCCTCGAGATCGAAATGTCGAAAGAACAGAATCTCAACGATGTGTTCTCGCGCCTGAGCAGTGCCGGCATCGAAGTACTCTCGATGCGCAACAAATCGAACCGGCTCGAAGAACTGTTCATGCGACTGGTCGAGCAGAAGACCGCGGCGGTGCCGGCATGAGCGCCGTCCAGCCATCGCTGACACGCATCAACGTCGTCGGTTTCAAAACCATTGTCGCGCGCGAATTCAGCCGCATCCTTCGCATCTGGGCACAGACGCTGGTACCGCCGGCTATCACGGCGCTGCTGTACTTCATCATCTTCGGCAGCCTGATCGGTCGTCGCGTCGGCGACATGAGCGGCTACACGTACATTCAGTACATCGCGCCCGGTCTCATCATGATGTCGGTGATCACCCACTCCTACGGCAACGTGGTGTCGTCGTTCTTCGGTGCGAAGTTCGGCAAGCACATCGAAGAACTGCTGGTTTCGCCGTTGCCAAACTGGCTGATCGTGCTCGGCTACGCTGCAGGGGGCGTCGTGCGCGGTGTGGTCGTCGGTGCCGTGGTGACCCTCATTACGCTGCTGTTCACGAAGCTGCACATCAGTAGCGTCGCTGTGGTCCTGTCAGCGGTGCTGCTCAGTTCGATCGTCTTCTCGCTCGCCGGCATGGTCAATGCCATCTTCGCCAAGAACTTCGATCAGATTTCCTTCATCCCCACGTTTGTACTGACGCCGTTGACCTACCTGGGCGGAGTCTTCTATTCGGTGAATATGTTGCCGCCTTGGGCGCAGGGACTGTCGCATGCGAATCCGATTCTTTACATGGTGAACGCATTCCGCTTCGGCTTTCTCGGGCTCTCCGATGTGAATGTGGGAGTCGCCTACGCCATCATGGGTGGCGCTGCTGTGGTGCTGTATGTAAGTTGCGTGCTGCTGCTGAATAGAGGGACCGGGACGCGGGAGTAGGAGGACGGCAAAGCCGTCCGGGGAAGGCTCTCGGCAGTAGGCAACCATCAGCAAACCATGCCGGTGACAAAGGCCATGGGCATGCCAACGCTCGGTGCGTACGTTTCGCGCTCTGGCGTGAGTATGGCCGCCGTTCAGCCGGCGCGTGGTTTCGCGATCGCCAGTTTCGAAGAAGTTTCTTCGAAAGAGTAGAAGACAGCCCGATCTGTTTTCAGATCTTCAGGCATGGCGCTTGGCCAGTAGTGCCCACACACCTGCAGCTGAAAGAAGCGACCCGCCGGCGAGATTGAAGCGCCGCTGCGCCTGCGGAGATGCCAATAGTTTGCGCGCTGAACCGGCGAACACCGCATAGAGCCCGGCATTGATCGTGGCCATGACCACGAACGTGATGGCGAGAACCCAGAGTTGGCGCGTGACGCGGGCGCCCGGATTGATGAACTGCGGCAGGAACGCAACGAAGAACACGATGCCCTTCGGATTGAGCGCGGTCACGAGATAGGTGTTCGCGAACAGCCGCCAGCGAGACTTCGGTGCGGCCGGCGTGGTCAACTCGGCGGACGACACGCCTGCGCGCAAGAGCTTCACGCCAAGGTAGAGCAAATACAAGCCTCCCGCCCATTTGACCACTGTGAACCAGAAGGCCGACGTTGCCAGCAGGGCACCCAGGCCGAGCAGTGATACCACCAATGCGGTTGAGTCACCCAGTGCGACGGCAGCGACAAGTGGGGCATTGGCACGACGGCCGTGGGCCATGGAGTAACTGATGACCGTGAGGATGGTCGGCCCGGGAATGATGAGGAGAACCGCGGACGCGGCGACAAAGGCGAGCCAGAGTTCAATGGACATGTGATCTCTCTAGATGGCTAACGCTTGACTTAAGCGGCGTGCCGAAGGCACGTCCGTTTGAAGGAAGGTTGGACGTCATTCTCCCGCTATGGGAATGGGGATGCGGGCCCCTGACCGAACTGCCCGTGTACCACGGCTTCATGCAATGCGACAAGCGAACTCCTGATGGCAGAGGAGACTACGGGATCGTAAGTCATTGCTTCCTCGGTGAGGCCGGCGCCGAGAAGTGGAATGCTGATGGAAGCGGGTTCGACGATGACCGCAGACATGGTCTTGAGCGTTTCTCGAAGCGCTGCATCGGCGTGATGAGCCCGCGGGGATGCATTGATTATCGCCACTGGCTTGCACACAAATGGTTCGAAACTCACCAACCAATCGAGTGTGTTCTTGATTGAACCAGTGACGCCGTGAGCGTATTCGGGGCTTGCGAATAACAGTGCATCCGATGCCGCGACCGCGGCGTGCAGAGCGCCCACCTGCGAAGGCAGCCGCGCTTCGAGATCGGGATTGAAAAGGGGCAACTCGCCAACACCAGGAAAGATGGTTAGAGCGACTTCAGATGGCGCCAAGCGCACGGCTGCGCGAAGTAGTGCGGAATTGATTGACGCCGCGCGCAAGCTGCCGGATATGCCCAAGACTCTCATGACGCGCAACGATAGCGCTAACGCGCCTGCGTCTTCGCAGGTCGCGTTGAACGCTTTGTCAGATCTCCTCGGTATTGGTCTGCATAGATTCGCTTGCCCTTGCGCCAGTAACCCGCGCCGATGATGCGAAGCACATAGTTCCGATAAGTGAAGCGCACGGT
This sequence comes from Gammaproteobacteria bacterium, assembly GCA_020029545.1. Classification (GTDB taxonomy): domain Bacteria; phylum Pseudomonadota; class Gammaproteobacteria; order Steroidobacterales; family Steroidobacteraceae; genus Steroidobacter. The sequence goes on along the minus strand of JAIBJL010000403.1, from coordinate 600 downwards.
AAGAACACCTCCGCCAACTGCTGCGAAACGATAGAAACGTTCTTCGGACTTGCTGCGTGCGAAATCGCGAGCTATGACGCGCTGTGGATCGAAGAACGCCTCCTGGGGGCGAAGCTGACACCGTGCTTCTCTTGGTTCTCAGTATCCTTGTCAAGATAGAAAACGGCAACAATGGCTAAAACAAATGCAGCGACGATTCCGATAACTATCTTCAGCAGTTTTTCATTGTGAGTCTCCGTTCGTTGTCTTCATGCCCCAATGCCCGCGCTGTGCTACAGCCGACCAACGGGAGGGAACCAAATCGCGTAGCGATTTGACCGTCGGAATCGGCGCGATGTTAGACGACATTTGCGGCTAACCAAACCAGCATGGTCACGACAAGAAGTGCGATCCACCCCGCATGCCTGCCCTTGGTGCCGATAAGCACTAAAATCGCTCCCCCCAAATTTGCCCATGCCGCTGTGTGCAACACTGCGTAGGCAATCCGCTGTAATGCATTGTTCGGCTAGCTGCACAGCGGATTGCCATAGATTTTCTTCACAACATGTCTGAAGGAAATTGACTTTCCGAATACAGGGTGACTATTGACTACCATGTCCG
>JAIBJL010000101.1 GCA_020029545.1 Gammaproteobacteria bacterium | reverse complement strand
CCCAATAGCTGGCACACCAGCGTAACCGCGGCCATGCCGGTTGCCGTCACAATCGCACCTGCACCGCCTTCCAGGCTTGCGATGGCATCGGCCAGGGCATCGCGCGTCGGGTTACCCGAACGCGAATAGTCGTAAGCACCTTTCTCGCCAAATGCCTTGAACGCATACGTCGATGACAGGTGGATCGGCGGCACGACGGCGCCATGTTGCGTGTCCGATTCCAATGCGGCGCGAACCGCAAGGGTCGCCGGCGAGAGCGGCTCGGTCATGGTTCTGATCCTGGCCGCAATGATTCTGCGAATACGGCGCGCAGTGTCTGCACTTCCTTGAGAAAGGCATCGTGTCCATACCGGGAAGAAATCTCGATCAGCCGAGCGTGCGGCAGGCGAGCCTGCAACGATTGCATATCGGCCAGCGGCACGAGCTGGTCCTCGCGCACTGCCACCAGTGTAGTCGGTACAGCAATCTGCGCCGCATCGACTCGGTGCAGGTCGATCGACTCCGACAAACAGACGAATGCTTCCGGAATGTATGACGCCGCATAGGCATCGCCACGCGACAGCAAGTAATTCTCGACGGGAAACTGAAACTGGCCATTGTGCCGCACCGCTTCGCCGCCGAACCGCGCCGCGAATTCATCGGCACTACGGTACGTCGCCATGGCAAGTGCGCGCGCTAACCGCAATCCTTCGGGGCCATCGTTGTGTTGCAATGCATAGCGCACGACGGCGCGCTGCACACTGCGCCACGCGGTCGACAAGGGATGCGCACGATCGGCAGCACTGATGACGACGATGTGTTCGACCAGTGGCGCAAATTTCTGGGCAAATGCCAACGCCACCATGCCGCCATAGGAAGCACCGGCAATCATTCGCAGCTTATCGATGCGCAGGTGCTTGAGCAGCAGCCGCAATACCTCCGCCTGATCGAAAGCGCTGACGGAAGGAAAATCCGTCTGGCCGCGTTGCGGGCCGGTGGTTTGGCCGCTGCCGCCAAGAAAATCGATGCCCAGTACGCGACAGGTTTGCGTATCGAGCGGCGCACCGGGCCCCACGATGTCGGCCCACCACCCTTTCTCGGTCGCCGTCGTCGCGACAATGCGACCGGCAGAAATACCGCCCAGTGCCGCAACGACAGGGCCACTCTCGCCCACCAGGCGCCAGGCAACCCGCACGCCCGACAACTGCCCGCCGAAAAACAGCGAGAAGGTCTGGGGCAGCTCAAGGACGCCTTCGCGACAATCTGTCGCCGGCGCATCGGGCGTCTGAGCCCGGGTCATCGCACCCGGATCGGTCGAGGCAATCATCGGTGGCCATACTCCGCAGCATCCGGTTCGAGACCGGACCAGGTTTCGCGCATCGCAGAAACCCCACGGAATATCCGCAGAGGCACGTCGCCGTCATCGACCATTGCGCGGGCAATTGCCTGAACGGCAACTCATCTGTCGGGGTAGTCGCACCGCCATCGTCCGCAGACGATCCGGGCAGACTCCTCCCGCAGGAGTTGGCACCTTTGCAAAGGGGTGAGCTTTGGTGGTTGCCCCGGCTTCAAAGGGCCTGACCCTCAACCGGTCTCGATGAGCGGCAGGAAGTCTATGGCCCTGTCTGCCGGAGCGTCAAGAAGCGGGATCGGGGACTGGGGATTCGGTGTCGGACCTGGCGTAGTGCGACTGCATAGGTCATCTCCTATCCGAATCCCGAATCCTGACCGGCTTCTCATTCCGTACCAACGTATTAGTGCATTAGTACATTGATACATGCTATGCTGCGCTCATGAAAGAACACCGGGCATTGACGGCACGCCAGGAGGCCCTGGCTGAGCGGGCACTTTTCGGTGCCGTGTTGACCCTGAAGAGTATCGAGGAGTGCCGGTCGTTCTTCCGGGATTTGTGCACGCCCGCCGAATTGCAAGCGCTCGCCGATCGCTGGGCGGTCGTCGGCCTGTTGCAGCAGGGTGTATCCTATCGCGAGATCAGCAAGCAGACCGGCGTCAGTGTCACCACGATCGGACGTGTCGCGCGCTACCTGCAGAATGGCAACGGCGGGTACACGCTCGCCGCCGACCGTATGAAGGGTCATCGCGCCAACGGCTCTTTGTAGCTGCGCTACCTTGGCTTGAGTTTCCCGCTTCGGGCCTCCTTGTTGAGATCGACACCCGCTCACTTTAGTTCGCACTGGTCAGGCAATCACAATTGAATACTCTGGACAAAACCTCGCGCCTGAAAGTGGCTCTGCAGAAATCCGGGCGGCTCACCGACAACTCGCTGGACCTGCTGGTGCGCTGCGGTCTCAAATACAGTCGCGGCAAGGACCAGCTGATGTGCTTCGGCGAGAACATGCCGCTCGATGTACTGTTTGTGCGCGATGACGATATTCCCGACCTGGTACAGGAAGATGTCTGCGATCTTGGCATTCTCGGCCTGAACGTCATCGAGGAAAAGCGGCTGGCGTTTCAAGCGCAAGGAGTCGCGCCGCTATTCGATCAATTGATGGTGCTCGACTACGGCAAGTGCCGTCTGTCGATCGCCGTGCCCGATGGCACCGAATACAAGGATGCGCGCTCGCTGCACGGCAAGCGTATTGCGACGACCTATCCGTACATTCTCGGTCGGTATTTACGCGACAACGACGTGGCAGCCGAAGTCGTGACGCTGTCGGGCTCGATCGAGATTGCACCGCGCCTGGGCCGAGCCGATTTCATCTGCGATCTGGTCTCGACCGGTTCGACCTTGATCGCAAATCACCTGTGGGAAGCGGAAACGATTCTCGAAAGTCAGGCGGCCATTATCACGACGCCGGTGGCGGTATCGGCCTTCAAGCAGGAGTGGATTCATCGGCTGTCGATGCGCATCGACGGCGTGCAGCAAGTCAAGGAGAGCAAGTACATCATGTTGCATGCACCGCGTGCGAAGCTCGCCGACATCAAGAAGCTGCTACCGGGCAGCGAGTCGCCGACGATCGTGCCGCTGGATGGCGTGAGCGACAAGGTCGCCGTACATGCCGTGTGTCGCGAAAACGTATTCTGGGAAACGCTGGAAAGCCTCAAGAGCGCGGGCGCCAGTTCCATCCTGGTATTGCCGGTCGAGAAGATGCTCGCTTGAGCTGTGATGTAATGCAATTACCGATCCTGAAATGGTCATTCCTGTCGGTCGCGCAGCAGCGCGAGGCACTGCGTCGCCCGACGCAGCAGGGCGCGGACCAACTCGCTGAACAAGTACGCCGTATCGTCGAGGAAGTGCGCGCGCACGGCGATGCCGCCCTGCTGGAAATGACGCAGCGATTCGACGGCGTGACACTGGCGACGCTCGAAGTCACGGAAGCGGAATTTGCCGCAGCAGAAGCCACGCTGACCGCTGTGCAGAAAGCTGCCTTGTTGCGCGCCATCGGTAATGTGCAGCGCTTTCACGAAGCGCAGGTCAGTCAGCCGATCTCCATGGAAACTTCGCCCGGCGTCCTCTGCGAACGCCAGTATCGTGCGATCGATGCGGTTGGCTTGTATGTACCTGCGGGCGTCGCTCCCCTGCCCTCGGCCGCCATCATGCTGGCGGTACCGGCACGCATCGCTGGCTGTGCAACGCGGATTATCTGTACGCCACCGCGCAAGGATGGCACGGCAGATCCGGGCGTGCTCGCAGCCGCGCGACTCTGCGGTATCGAGCGGGTGTTCAAAATCGGCGGCGCGCAGGCCATTGCCGCCATGGCCTATGGAACGCGGTCGATTCCGAAAGTGGACAAGGTGTTTGGTCCTGGCAGTGCCTGGGTGACGGCGGCGAAACTCATTGTGGCCAACGATCCCGATGGCGCGGCACTCGACCTGCCTGCCGGTCCGTCGGAAGTGCTGGTCGTTGCCGATGACACAGCGCGTGCCGAGTTCATCGCGGCCGACCTGCTGGCACAGGCCGAGCACAGCGCCGATGCCCAGGTCGTGCTCATCACCACATCGGAATCGATTGCACAGGCGACGCTGCTCGAATTGGAGCGACAAATGCGCCGGCTGGATCGCGAGTCGACGCTACGTCAGTCCATCGATCACAGCCGCATTCTGCTGGTGGATTCGTTGGAGATTGCGTTCCAGGTGAGCAATGCGTACGCGCCTGAACATCTCCTCGTGCAGACACGCCATGCCCGCTCGTGGCTACCGAAGATCCGCAATGCCGGTTCGGTGTTCCTCGGCACCTGGACGCCGGAAACCATGGGCGACTATTGCAGCGGCACGAATCACGTGCTGCCGACTTATGGTTTCGCACGCGCCTACAGCGGGCTGTCGCTCACCGACTTTCTCAAACGCATGACCGTGCAGGAGCTCACTGCCGACGGCCTACGCGATCTCGGACCGACGGCGATCACCATTGCCAACATGGAAGGCCTTGATGCGCACGCGAATGCGGTGCAGGTTCGGCTGGCGCATCTGGACGCGGAGGCAGGCACGTGAACCCGATCCTGCAGTTGGCACGGCCGGACATTCTCACCCTGCAGCCCTACCAGCATGCGGCATGGGAACCCTCGCTTGAGCGGATGCACGCGAACGAAATGCCCTGGCGCGCCGAGGGCGACAGCACGCAGGCGGGGTTGAATCGCTATCCCGAGCCGCAGCCTGACGAACTCATCGAACATCTTGCCGATCTCTACGAGGTCAAGCCGGAAAACGTGCTGGCCGGGCGCGGCAGCGATGAAGGGATCGATCTGCTGGTGCGCGCTTTCTGTCGCGCAGGGCAGGACAGCGTGCTCATCTGCCCGCCGACTTTCGGCATGTACAAGGTGTCGGCCCGCATTCAGGGCGCGCAACTGATCGAAGTACCGCTGATCGCTGCCCAGAACTTTGCACTCGATACCCAGGCGATCCTCGCTGCCTGGCGTCCCGACTGCAAACTCATCTTTTTGTGTTCGCCGAATAATCCGACCGGTGGATTGATTCCGCGTGCCGATATCGAAAGGATTTGCACGCAACTCACCAACAAGGCCATTGTCGTCCTCGATGAGGCTTATATTGAGTTTGCCGGCGAGTTTGCCGGCGTGGCGAGCATGACAAACGCACTTGAGCGCTTCCCGAACCTGGTGATTCTTCGCACTCTATCGAAGGCATATGCGCTGGCGGGCACGCGTTGTGGCGCCCTGCTCGCCCATCCCGACATTGTCAGTCTGCTCGCCCGCGTGATCACGCCTTATGCATTGCCGACGCAAACCATCGAAGCCGTACTCAAATTCACCGACGGCGAGCATCGCGTGGCAGCCCGGCAACGCATTGCGACGATATTGAGCGAACGGGCGCGCCTCGGCGAACGCTTGGCCCGCCTGCCGTGGATTCGACGCATCTGGCCAAGCGATGCGAATTTTTTGCTGATCGAATGCATCGATGCCCCGCGAGTGCTGCAGGCCGTGCAGAACGTGGGCCTGATCATTCGCACGCCCAATGCGCCGTTGTTACCCAACTGCGTACGTATTTCGATCGGCACACCGGCGCAGAACGATCGGCTTCTGCAGGCGATTGCCGCGGCCGCCGGCATCGCGGCATGAGCGACTCAACGAGAATCCTGGCGAGAATCCTGGCATGAGCGGCAAGCGCGTCCTGTTCATCGACCGCGACGGCACCTTGATCGAGGAGCCACCGGATCAACAGATCGACAGCCTCGCGAAGCTGCGGCTGGTACCGGGTGTCATTCCTGCGCTGCTGCAATTGCGCGATGCCGGCTACACCTTCGTCATGGTCAGCAATCAGGATGGCCTGGGCACAGCGAGCTTTCCGGAACCGGCGTTTCGCGAGCCGCATGAATTCCTGCGCGATCTGCTGGCCTCGCAGGGCATCCGTTTCGAAGCCGAGTTCATCTGCCCGCATCTGCCTACCGATCACTGCGATTGCCGCAAGCCGAAAACTGCGCTGCTCGATGCTTACCTCCAGTCGAACGCACTGGATCTCGAGCACAGCTACGTCATCGGCGATCGCGAAACCGATTTGCAACTGGCGCGCAATATCGGCATCGCTGGGTTGCGAGTGCGTACCGACAGGAGCGAGGGAGAAAGCTGGGCGAGCATCGCGAAGCGACTGGTCAAACCGGACCGTCGTGCACAGGTGAATCGCAAGACCAAGGAAACCGACATCAACGTCGCCGTCGATCTCGACAGCGAAACGCCGATTCATGTGTCGACCGGATTAGGCTTTTTCGATCACATGCTGGAACAGATCGCCAAGCATGGCGGTTTTTCACTCGAGCTGACGTGCACCGGCGATCTGCATATCGATGAGCATCACACCGTCGAGGATTGCGCACTGGCACTGGGTCAGGCGCTGCGTACCGCCTTGGGTGATAAGCGCGGCATTCATCGCTACGGCTTCCTGCTGCCGATGGATGAAGCACTCGCCCAGGTTGCGATCGACCTGTCGGGTCGCGCTTACTTTGTGTTCGAGGGAAAATTCGGCCGCGATTCGGTGGGCCAGTTGCCGACTGAGCTCGTGCCGCATTTCTTTCGTTCGCTCGGCGACACGCTCGGCGCCGCCATCAACATCAAGGTCGAAGGCGAGAATACGCATCATATGATCGAGGGCTGCTTCAAGGGCGTCGGGCGTGCCCTGCGTCAGGCGATCCGAATCACGGATAGCGGCCTGCCCAGCACCAAGGGCACGCTGTAATGCCGGCGACACGTCTTGCCATCATCGACAGTGGCGGTGCGAACATCGCATCGCTGCAATTTGCCATCGAGCGCCTGGGACTGCCGTCCGATCTCACTACCGATCCGGCTCGACTGCACGACGCGTCACATGTCATTTTGCCGGGCGTCGGCGCGGCTGCGGACTGCATGTCGCGGCTGGAAAAGGCGGATCTGGTCGACACGATTCGCGCGCTGACGCAGCCGGTGCTCGGCATCTGCGTCGGCATGCAGTTGCTGTTTGATTCCTCCGAGGAAGGCAATGTGCCCTGCCTCGGCATGTTGCCGGGCCGCGTGCAGAGATTCGCGAATCGCGCCGATCTTCCGGTGCCGCACATGGGCTGGAATCAGCTTGAGTTCGACGCGTCGTCGCCGCTGCTGCAGGACATCGCCTCCGGCGATTACGTGTACTTCGTGCATAGCTACGCCGTTCCGGTGAACGATCTCACGATTGCCGCTTCGCAGTACGGCCATGCCTTCAGCGCCATCGTTCAGCGCGGCAATGTCTATGGCGTACAGTTTCATCCCGAACGCTCGGCACGCATTGGCGCGCAGCTGCTGCGTAACTTCCTGCGCCTGTGACGACACCATGGAACTGATTCCTGCCATCGACCTGCGCGGCGGCCGCTGCGTCCGGCTCTTCAAGGGCGACTTCGCCGCGGAGACCGTGTACTCCAGCGAGCCGGCGACAATTCTTGAGCGTTACCTCGCTGTCGGTGCCGCTCGCGTGCACGTCGTCGATCTGGACGGTGCACGCGATGGCGAGCAGCCCAATCGCGAACTCATCGTTGGGCTGGCGCGCCATCCTGGCGTCCGACTGCAGGTCGGCGGCGGCTTGCGAACCTTGGCGCGCGTGCGCGATTTGCTGGCCAGCGGCGTCGAGCGCGCCGTGATCGGTAGCGTCGCCGTCACGGCAGCCGACGAAGTAGCGCAGTGGATGAAGGAAGTCGGACCGCAACGAGTGGTGCTGGCGTTCGATGTGCGACTGGACGCGTCGGGCACGCCCATGCTGACCACTCACGGCTGGCAGCAGACCACGACTATCACGTTGTGGAGTGCCGCCGATCGCTTCATGAAGGCCGGCCTGACGCATGTGCTGTGTACGGACGTGTCGCGCGATGGCGCGATGAGCGGACCGAATTGCGAACTCTATGCAGAGGCCGTGCGCCGCTTTCCGGAAGTAAAGTGGCAGGCGTCCGGTGGCGTTGCGGCGGCAAGCGATCTGCACGCATTGCGCGAATGCGGCGTGGCCGCCGTCATCAGCGGCAAGGCCATGCTGGAAAACACGATCTCACCCGAGGAGTTGCGGCCATTCTTGCCAAACGCATTATCCCCTGCCTAGATGTCAGGAACGGCCAGGTCGTCAAGGGCGTCCGTTTTCGCGATCACGTGGTCGTGGGCGATATTCTTGAACTTGCCGCGCGCTATCGCGAAGCAGGCGCGGACGAACTCGTGTTCTACGACATCACGGCCAGCCCCGACGGTCGCTCGGTCGATCGCAGCTGGGTGCGCCGCGTCGCCCGCATTCTGGATATTCCTTTCTGTGTCGCCGGCGGCATTCGCAGCGTAGCGGAGGCCGAACTGGTGCTCGGCGAAGGTGCCGAGAAAGTGTCGATCAACTCGCCGGCGCTGACCGATCCGGAATTGATCTCGCGCCTGAGTGCGCGCTTCGGTGCGCAATGCGTGGTCGTCGGCATCGACAGCCAGACTGCCGAGCGAGAATACCTGGTCTATCAGTTCACCGGCGATCCCGATCGCACACGCAACACGGCGCGCCGGACGCTCGATTGGGTTCGCGAAGTGCAGGATCGCGGCGCGGGTGAAATCGTGCTCAACTGCATGGCCAGCGACGGCGTGCGACGCGGTTACGATATCGCGCAACTCGCGGCCGTTCGCAAGGTCTGCAACGTGCCGCTGATCGCGTCGGGGGGCGCCGGCACGATGGACCACTTCACCGAAGTATTTACCGCTGCGCAGGTCGATGGTGCATTGGCAGCCAGCGTTTTCCATTCCGGCAATATCGCCATTCCCGATCTCAAGCAGTACCTGCATCAGCAGTCGATAGCCATCCGCGTATGAGTACCGTCACATTCGCTGCCGAGCAGATCGAGTCTCTCGACTGGAGCAAAGGTGCTGGCCTGTTGCCGGCGATCGTGCAGCATGCTGTTACCGGCGAAGTGTTGATGCTGGGTTTCATGAATGCTCAGTCACTGCGTGTCACGCTGGAATCCAAGCGAGTCACCTTCTTCAGCCGCAGCAAGCAGCGTCTATGGACCAAGGGAGAAACCTCTGGAAATTTCCTGCACCTCGTCAATGTCGCACAGGACTGCGATCGCGACAGTTTGCTGATCACGGCGCATCCCGATGGACCGACCTGCCACACCGGCTCGAACAGTTGCTTCGGCGCTGTGCAGCCGCCGGCGACACCGTTTGGTTTTCTCGCGCAGCTCGAAACGGTCATCTCACAACGCATCAGCGATCGGCCCGAAGGCAGCTACACAGCGAAACTATGGGCCGAAGGCAACCATCGTCTGGCACAGAAAGTCGGCGAAGAAGGTGTCGAGGTCGCACTCGCCGCGGTCACGCAATCCTCAACGGCTCTGCTCGGTGAAGCTGCAGATCTGGTATTTCATTTGGCGCTGCTGCTGAAGGCGCGGGATCTGTCGCTGGCGGATGTGGTCAAGGAGTTGGAGCGAAGGCACAGAAATTGCGGATAGGAAGAAAAACTGTACCAAGCCGGAGTGGTTTCTTGGGCTGAGGTCAAGTCCAAGGCGCTTGGCTGACAGGATCAATCTTTGGTCTCATAGGCTTCCGGTCCAGGTGGAATTGCTGGCAGCGGCTCGTTGTAGCCAAAGCCACGATTGCCATCCGGTCCGATCACGCCGGCGCCCGGGCCGATCAATTCGCCGGACAAATTGGCTTCATTGCAGGCGTACTCTTTTTGCCCCAACCCTTCGTCGGCGCGTACCCATGTGCGTTTGAAGGTAAAGGGTCGCGTGTAGTACTTCAGATCCGTCACCGTCATCTCCAGACGCAGATGATGATAGTCCGGCCGGGTCCAGCGCTCGATCACCTGGGTCTGGTTGCTGGTGGGATTGCCGTTCTCGTCCAGCCAGATCCGGTCGCTGGCGCTGTCCTTCAGGCCGCGGGTCTCGATCACCAGCGTGTCCCCCTCCCAGCGTGCGATCGAGTGACCGAAGTACAGCGGCTCGAGCTTGTCCGCCTGCTTGAGCGTCGGATCGATGCTGACCAGGCGATGCGTGTTGTAGTTGTACGTCATCGCCAGGCGCGCCGGCGTATGCAGGATCTCGAATGGCAGTCCGCTGCCGTTGTGACGCGGAATGCCACCGAGGATGCATTGGGCCTCCGGATCGGCGGTGTGATTCTGGGCATAGATGAGCGCGCGCTTGCCCACCTCGTTGAAGGGAAGAATGAAGTTCGGCTCGTCCTTGCCGAGATTGCCGCCCGGCTTGCCCGGTTCGCGCAATGGCCGCCAGAAGCCGGTCAGCTCCGGTTTGCCATCCAGACCGACGGGGGTCGCGACCTTCGGGCCGTTATAGTCCTGCCCGCGCATCAGCGATGTGGTTTGTTCTTCGTTGCTCTGCTTGGCAGGCGGTGCCTGTGTCGGTGCCTGTGTCGGTGTCTGTGTCTGGGCGCTCGCCATCAATGCAAGCGATGCGAGCAGCGCAGCGGCGATGCGATGGACATTCAACATGCGAGTCCCTCTCTCAACGTGAGGCAGCGGCGGGCGGCGCAGGCAGATCGGAGGGCTTGGGCTTGTTCGGTCGGAACAGCCAGTAGCCGGTACCGCGCGAGGAGTCCACGGAACCGAGCGGCAGATCCGGGACGATCTGCTGGTTCGGGCCATAACCACGATTGCCGTTGGGGCCGATGACGCCGGGTCCCGGCTCCAGATGATTCACGACCCACGGCGTATTCCATTCGCATGAGAATTCCTTCAATCCCTCGCCTGGTCCACCCAACACCCAGCTGCGGGTGTAGTGGATGGGCCTGCTGTAGTACACGGGGTCAGTGTAGGTAAGCGACAGATTCAGGTGATGAAGATCGGGTCGCGACCATCGTTCGACGACGCGGGCCTGGGCACTCTGAGGATTGCCGTTGTCGTCGAGCCAGAACTTGCCGTCGGCGCTGTCGCGAAATCCGACGGACTCGATCACGAGCGTGTCGCCCTCCCAATGGCCTATGGCATTACCGAGATACTGCGGATCAGGATCGTCCTCCTGCGGACGGCCATCGAGCCAGACCCAGCGATGCCAGCTCAGTGTGTGAAAGGTGCCGAGGCGCGTCGACGTATGCAGAATTTCGAACGGCAGCACACTGGTCAACAAGCGTGGGATGCCGGTGATGACGCACCGTGCTTCCGGATCGATGTACTTCGTCAGGTTGTCGTGCAGCGCCTGCTGCCCTTGCTGGGTATAGGGCAGTTTGAACTGCGGCTCATCCTTGCCGAGATTGCCATCGGGCTTGCCCGATTCATGGAGAAGTTTCCAGTAGCCCGTCAGGAGCGGCTTACCTTCGCGATCCCGCGGCGTTGACACTTTCGGACCTCGATACTCCTTTCCTAGCAGAACGTCTGCAGATCGGGGCAAGCCCTGCGCAGCGGCGATCTGCGCAAACAGCACCGCAACCGCCGCCAATGCCGGACGGCGCCAAGATTCAGTCATACCTTCCCTCGCTCGCTGGGTCAGACATGCAATGACATCACAAACGTGCGCTACGCATGCTCGAAACCGCTGCGGACGCTGCGTCGTTACGCCTTTGGATGGTCGCTTCGCACACTTATGACCGGAAACAGACCTCTTGCTATCCGAGTCGGAGACCGCCGCATCGCCGTTTGCGCGAAGCCCGGCACACCGACGATGACTCTTCATCTTCTGCGCGTGATAGATAAGTTCCTCGTCGGCATTTGTCATCCGACGTTGGCGGCGTAGGATACTCGGCACCATGCCACGCAGACACTCTCAATAGTCACCGATGAACCTTCGCTACTCGCTCATTCTCAGCGCCGCGCTCTCTTCACTAATGTTCTCTGCAGTTCAGGCACATCATTCTTTCGCTGCGGTGTACGACGCATCGAAGCCGGTGCGTCTGGTCGGCAAATTGGTCAAGGTCGAATGGACCAATCCTCACTCCTACTTCCACCTGGAAGTGAAGGGCAAGGACGGCAACGTCTCTACCTGGGCTTGCGAGGGTGCGGGCCCAGGTGCGCTGTCACGCCGCGGTTTCAACAAAGGGGATATCAAGATTGGTAGCACGCTGATCGTCGATGGCTACATGGCCAAGGCCGGCGGCAAACTCATCGACGCTCGCCGGGTGACGCTTCCCGATGGCAGGGTCGTCAGTGGCGGCGCCCTCGGCGATGGTGGTCCTGGAGAAGCGGCAGGTGCACGGCCTGCGCCTCGTTGATGCCGCGATCGCCCGGTCGTCAGGCCATGCGATTTGAGGCAACGCGACCTCGTTTTGTGAAGGCACTGCCGGGAAGCGGCCAGGACGGGCGCGACCCGAACCATTGCTCCTTGACGCGTTCGAACTCAAACCATTGGTATTAGACAGAGATTGATTGGTTCTGTGACCGCAATTTCCCCGCCAATCGACTGACGGCGTGACCGCCTCGTCATTAATCTTCGCTCCAGCCCGCCACTCACAGGTGGTGGGGCGCAACACCGCAACGAAGCGAATCAAGGGAATTTGCATGAACACCCCGTCCGCATCCCGATTTCGATCCGCATGCTTTCTGCTGACGACTGCCCTGCTCCTTGCCGTCAATGCACACGCTGCCAAGACCCTGTTTCCGAAGCAGGGAATCTGGCGTGGC
>JAIBJL010000100.1 GCA_020029545.1 Gammaproteobacteria bacterium | reverse complement strand
AGCTTTCTTGCCTCTGTATCTGCCCACGACGGGTACCGCAGATTGAATTGCCTCGCTAGTTCCTCTGCGGTAGCTGCCAGGTAAGCATCTTGAAGCAAGCCAAGATTGCCATACACCGGCGCGAGCAGTTGAGGTTCGCTCATCAGAGCCTGGGCCGACCTACATGGATGTAGGGAGTGGCGAGCTGTGTATGGAACACAGCCGGCCGACGGCGCCGCGTAGAAGTCATCGAGAAAGTTGGCGAGGCACCGATCGAACGACTCGCCGCAGGCGGTGAGTTGCGCGACTTCTGTCAAGGTGGTCGGTCTCATAGGTTGTTCTCGTCGAAAGCGTTCAGGTACGGACAATCTGTTTCGCCAAGATCCCCATCCATTACTTTCCGATCAACCCAATCTCCTTCAACCGTTCTTCGAGAAACGTGCCCGCGGTGATATCCGGATACTTCGCGCCATTGCCCACGCATGAGGGCAGGCAACTCAGCACGACATCGGTATTCGGATGCATGAAGAACGGCATCGAGTAACGGCTCACGTTCGGTCCCGCCGGATTGACGACGCGATGCGTGGTCGCCGGAATCACATCGTTCGTCAGTCGCGCCAGCATGTCTCCGGAGTCGACGATGATCTTGCTGCGGTCGGCTTCGATAGCGAGCCAGTGACCGTCGCGATCGAGCAGTTCGAGTCCCGATCCCTGCGCCGCGATCAGCAAGGTCAGCAGGTTGATGTCCTCATGGGCCGCGGCTCGCATGCCATCGCGGGCATCGCAGGGGATGGGCGGATAATGCAGCAGGCGCAGCACCGAATTACCATCGCTGAGCGGAGGTACAAAATATCCGCTGGGCAACGACAAGCCTACGGTCAATGCTTCCAGTATCTGTGCGCCGGTGAACTGCAAGGCGCGGAACAACTGCAAGAATACCTCCCTGAATTCCGGTGGCCACGCCGGCCAGATATTCGGCGGCGCCAGCGCGCTTTGCGGGTCGGCTGCCTGATGCTCGGGGCCGATCTGCCAGAACTCTTTCAGATCGGCGGCGGTCTGGTTTTTTGCGCGCTCGGTTCGAAACGGAACATAGCCGCGTGTGCCACCTACGTACTGGCGCTTGGTTGCTTCCGGTTGAGCGAAGAACTGCGCGCTCAGCGAGTAGGCGCGATCCAGCAATGCCAGCGGCACCGGATGATCGTTGAGGATGACGAAGCCGTAGCGCTGCAGACCGCTCATCAAGTGGGCGCAGAAGATATCGCGCATCTCCGGCAAGCCGCTCGTGAAGTCGGAGAGGCGCAATTCGGGAACGCGTGATGGCTTGGTCATGGTCAGGTCTGTGGATCAGAATCGGATCAAGATGAAGGCCACTCCACAGGGCTTGGGGCTTGGGGCCTGGGCAGGAAAGGGATCGGCGTACACGCTGTGACGCATGGAATTCGAGTCTCCTACCCAGGCCCCACGCCCCAGGCCCTTGCCCTAGCAGGTTTGAGTTGAGTCGCGGAACAAACATCTCCAGGTAAATGGTCCGTTGCAGCGGGCCCCTTGTCAGTCGTCCTCCGCGGCGAAGAAGGTTTCATCAACTGGCTTGTGTTCGAGAATCTCCTCGCGCGTCAATCCCTGCAGCTCGTGCGGAAACACCAGCCATTGCTCGGTGGCGCGGACGAAGAAATCAGGAGTGAGCGAACTGCGATTGCGCTCGGGCTTGTAGTACGCGGTGGCAATGCGAATCTGCTCCGGCAAATTGCGTCTGCAGCGTTTCTTGAGCACATCGATGATGGCCTCGAGACTGCGTCCCGAGTCGAACACATCGTCGATGAGCAGCAGGCGATCCTCGGCGGTCAAGCGCGATACCAGGTAATCGATGGCGTGCACGCGCACGGTCTTCGCCTGTTGATCGATACCAGTATAGGAGGACGTGCGGATCGATATGTGATCGCATTCGATGCCGTTGTACTCCAGCACCTCCTGCACAGTGATGCCGATCGGTGCACCGCCGCGCCAGATGCCGACCAGAAATGACGGCCGATAGCCGCTGCGCACCACTTGCACGCCCAGGTTCAGCGCATCGCGCAGCAGCGATTCGGCAGTGATGAAAAGTTTTTCCGGACCGGGTGTCGTCATTGCTTTCCTCGAATCCGCGTATGCTAGCGCGAATGAGCGGCTGCATTCCGCTCGAAGTGGATCGGTCTACGCACCTGCAATCAGCAAATCCAGCGCCGAGATGCGCGCTTCGCTGATCAGCGATGTTGCTTGTTCTTATACAGCGTGAGCTGCGCCATCAGAAGCTCCGATTGCCATCTGAGAAGACGCCGTGCTTCTCGATATGGTGGTTATAGGCCGCGATGGATTCACGATTCTCCTCCCGCCACTGGTGCCCCTGCGCTTCCCGCAATTTCTCGATCAATGCCTGCTCCAGCATGACAGACAGGTTGATCCGCGAGGCGCGGGCAGCCTCCAGCAGGTCACGGTGAATACTGACGTTGGTGGCGCTTTTTGGCTGAGCACGGATGCGGACGTCATGGCTCGCTTCTGGGAGGGTCGAATCGACATTGTAATGCGCATAGTGGGTGCGCATAAACCACCCCCATTACTCTGTGAGGTACTTCCTAACCCCGCATCATCCGCGCCGACAAACGGTTGGTCTGCTCGACCAGGCGAGGCAGTTCGGCCGTGGTCAGACGTCCCCGATCGACGATCTTCCGGCCGTGAACAAAGCTGTAATCGACTGACGGGACACCGCACAGAATCAATGCAGCCACCGGGTCATGTTGTGCGCCGGCCAAGGAGGGACGATCGATATCGATCGCGATGAAGTCGGCAGACATGTCCGGAGCAATGCTGCCGATGTCGTCACGTCCGAGTACGCGGGCGCCGCCCAGCGTCGCAATCTCCAGCGCATCGCGGGCCGTCATCGCAGCGGCATCATTGTCGAGCACGCGGGCAACCAGGCATGCTTGCCGCGCTTCATTCAATAAATGAGTAGCGTCGTTCGACGCTGCTCCGTCGGCGCCCAAGCCGACCGGGACACCGGCGCGACGCATCTTCTGAATCGGCGCTAGGCCACTCGCGAGACGCAGATTGCTGCAGGGGCAATGCGCGACGCCCGTGCCGGTACGCGCAAACTTCGCGATGGAATCGTCGCTCAGGCACACACAATGCGCGTGCCAGACATCCTCGCCGAGCCAGCCGACCGACTCCGCATAGTCGCCGGGCGATAGTCCGAATCTCGCCAGGCTGTAGTCGACATCGTGCTGATTCTCGGCGAGGTGCGTGTGCAAGCGCACACCGGCGTAACTTCGAGCCAAGGCGGCTGATTCGCTCATGAGCTCGCGCGAGACGGAGAATGGCGAGCAGGGCGCAAGTGTTACCCGTGTCATAGCGTGGCGTGCGTTGTCGTGGAAAGTTTCTATCAGCCGTTGCGAGTCGCGCAGGATGTCGGCTTCTGCCTCGACCAGAGAATCGGGCGGCAGTCCGCCTAAGCGTTCGCCGACACTCATGCTGCCGCGACTCGCATGAAAGCGCAGGCCGATGTCGCTCAGTGCGCGAATCTCATCGTCGAGCGTCACATCGTTGGGAAACAGGTAGAGATGATCGCTCGCCGTCGTGCATCCCGACAGCAGCAACTCCGCGGCGCACATCTGTGCACTGACGTACACGCCTTCGGCCGTGAGCCGCGACCAGATGGGGTACAGGACTTTCAGCCAGTTGAACAGATCGCAGTTCTGCGCGGCAGGTACTGCGCGGGTCAGGGTCTGATAGAAATGATGGTGTGTGTTGACCAGGCCAGGGAGCACCACGTGTCGATCGTGCAGGTCCAACACTTCGTCGGCCGTGGTCGGGAGATCCCTTGCGTAGCCCACCTGCTCGATCACGTGGTCACGGACGAAGAGCGCTGCCTTGCGCAACTCTTCGCGCCGCTCGTTCATAGTCACGAGCGTGTGGATGTTCTTGACGAGCAATGTGCTCAAAGGTACTCACGCAACATCGAATTCCGAATCCCAGACAAAAAAGAATGGTGCTTACTTAGCAGCGAGCGCCACAATTGCCGCTACCCATAAGGCCTTGGGGGGCCTGGGGCGCGGGGCCTGGGCAGGAAACGGATCGGGGTACACGCTGGCACAGTCGAGTCTCCTACCCAGGCCCCACGCCCCGGGCCCTTGCGCCAAGGCAGTCTGTTTGAGTCGAGTCGCGGGGCAAATATTTCTAAGTCAGCGCCATTGAGACATAGTGAATGGAAACAGGATCATCCTGCCACTCACCAATCACCACTCACCACTCTCCACTCACTTCGCTGACGGCGTCTGCTCCCTATACCTCGGCCAGTCCTTCACGATTGTGTCGACCACCACCGAGCCGACGCGATAGGCCGCTTCGACCGATGCATCGAGTCCGGCGTAGCCTTCGTTTTCTTTCAGCAGATGTTCTGCCGCACCCATGCCCGGCGGCGGCATGGTGTAGTTGCTGGCCGTGCGCAGCACCATCATCCGTTCCTTGTTCACCTTGCCGGTGGGATGCAGGTACGTCATCGCCTGGAAACTGCCGGTGTCTTCCATCGCCGATGTCACGAAGTTGCCTTTGCCCATTGTCCAGTAGCTCACCCAGCGATCGGCCCACTCGTTCAGAATCTTGCCGTGCCAGAAGGTCATGCCCGACAGATTGTCGCCCTTGAGTACGAACGGTGCTTTCTGCGCGTTCGGGTAGCCCTTGAAGGCAGCGCGTGTTTTCTGCAGCACCGGTGAGTCGTCGAGTTTGACGTTCTTGGTGAGCTGGTAAGCCCATTCGGTCAGCGCCGGATTCAGCCGGAACATTTCGCCGGTCGGCTCCGGCTTGTTCGGATCGTACGGCCGCTTCGTGAAGCGCGCGAAGTAGCCGGTAGGCCAGTCTTTGGGAATCTCGCGCGCATCGATCTCATGCGCCAGATCGCCGTCGACCAGGTATTCGGCCCAGGCGGCAGAACCGATCGAGGCATCGGCTGGGTCGACACCCGCGATGCCGGCCACCAGCCAGTAAGCTTTCGACAGATCGAAGCGCGGGTCCAGACCCAATGCCATGATCGCCGTCGCCGAGTTTGCCGTGCCCATGCCGGTGACCATCCCCAGCACGCCGGTTTTTTCATTGAGGTACAGATCGTGGTGATGCGCGAAGGGGAAACGCCGGTCGAGTTGTTGCCGTTCGTACCACAACTGAAATTCCGCCGCCTGGTCGCCCGTGTCGTTGCCGATTTCGAACATCGTCACGACGACGACCTTGATCTCGATGGGCGGCGCGGCGGCGGCAGCATGGAAACCCGACAGAGCCAGCACGGCAGCGAACAGGCAGGCACGCATCATGTCTACTTTTCCTTCGTCTCGCTCGTCATCTTAAGGATGCATGCGCAGGCCATCGCCCACGTGTGGCACATCGCCGATCGTCGCAACCCGTGGAATCGCGGCCAGCACGATGGCCAGGCTCAGCGGATTGAGCCGCGGATACACGGTCTTCAGCGTCTCCCAGTCCCAGGTGCCAATGCCTTCGGCGGGATTCGAGATCGCCACCAGCGAAGCATAGTTGATGCCCATCATGCGCGCGTACGCCATTTCGGTGGCGACATTCATGGTGACCAGATCGCCGTCCCATTGCGCGAACATGCGGATCTCGCTCGCCGTCTCGAAGCGGCCGCCGCGGGCCTGAATGGCCACACCCTGCTCATGCAGCTGGATTCAACATCGAGACCTCCACGAAGCAAGACGGGCACGAAGCAGGACGGGCACGAAGCAAGACGGGCGCAAAGCAAGACGGCAGTGGGAGGTCCATTGCCGCGGGCTCGCGACTGCCTGAGCGCTTAGAACCGATAGGCAGCCGAGACCAGGTAATTGCGCGGCAATTCCGGCAGCACGATCGCCGAGCCGAACAGGTCCGGGAAGTTGGAACGGAAGTAGCGCTCGTCCGTCAGGTTCTTGCCTTGCAACCCGAGTTTCCAGTTCTTGGTTTCGTAGTAGACACTGGCATTCAGCAGCGTGTAGGAAGGCAGCTTGACGGTCTTCGACAGACCCGAGAACACCGCGTCCACATGCGTTGTGCCAATGCTGCCCGTCAGGCCGTCGAACGCACCCGCAAAACTGAACAGTGCATACACGCTGTAAATGTTCTCCGGAACGCCGGCCTTGCGCCACGCTTCGTCATCGTTCGGGTCGAGCACCACCAATGAGCCGACAGCGCCGCCATAGAAGAGCGAAGGATCGACGCCCAGGTCCTCCGCGCCGGCAAAGCTGAAGGCATAGCCGCCGTTCTTCTTGGCGGCGTCCTGATCGCCGACGTTGTAGACCTTGAGATTGGTATAGGCACCCGTCAGGGTGACGAATTTGTTGAGCACCCAGCGTGCCTCGAATTCATAGCCTTTCGCCTCGGTCGTGTTGTTCGTCACCGTATCCTGGGCCTGGTAGTCGATGCGCGCCTGCTTGAAGTAGTCGAGCGCCATGAACAGGCGGTTGTCGAGCAGGCTGGCCTTGATGCCGATTTCTTCCAGCTCGGAATCGCCGATGGCATTGCCGTCGGCGAGCGCGCCGGTGGGAATCTGTCCGCCCTGGCCCAGGATCAGCGTGGACTGCTTGGCCTTGGTGACGTAGGGTCGCAGGCCGAAGGGCAGCTGATAGGACAGGCTGGCGGACCACGACTTCGCGTCGTCCTTATCGGCAGCCTTGGGCGAGGCTCCGTCGATGGAATCGGCAAGCTCTTGCGATTCCATGTCCAGGTAGTCCCAGCGGCCGCCGGCGATCAGGTTCAGCTTGCCGAACAGCGTGACGTCGGCCATGAAGGCCAACGCATAGTCGGTGAACTTGCCTACGGTGTGCGAGGAATAGGGCTCCTGGCCGCGCGTCGCCAGGGTGCGCCGGTCGACGGGCGAGCCTGGCTGGGTGATGTCGCGGCGATCGAAGTATTCGTTGGCGAAGTTGTCGCCGTGCTCGAAATCCTGGCGGCGGATGGAGGGACTGAGCTGGAATGAGGCCGCTAGCGCGCCGGTCTGCGGCAGTTGGAAGGCCGCAATGAACTGATCCTCGAACGCCCAGGTATCGGCGAACTGCGAAAAGCCGTAGGCATTCTCGTTGAGATTGTCGAGCGATTCGTAGAAGACCTTGTTGGTGAGCTTCAGTGTATCGCTGAGATCGAAGAGGGCGTCGAAGTACAACGTGAGCACTTGGTCTTCGAGCGTATCGTCCTCCTGTACCAGTACGGTATGGCCGTCGATGTGCGTGGTGCCGGGATTCTGCAGCGCCAGGGATGGCCGGCTCTGCTGCGCGATGCTGTCCGGCGTCGAGAACGCTGGAATGATGAAGGGGTTGAGGCCCTTGCCACCGTCGGCGGCGTTCGCTTCGACATTCGACAGCAGGCCGTCGCCATTGCTGTCCAGCGACACCGGGCTGCCGGTGGTGTAAGTGCCGTGGTCGATCAGCTCCTGCGTCACGCGGTTCCACCCCGCGACCTGGTTGCCTTTGAAATCCTGATACATGCCGCCGAATTCCAGGCGAGCGGTGTCGCTCAGATTCATATCGAACGACGCCTGATAGATGCTCTGGTCGGTGGAGGTGTTGTCGTAGTAGCCGCCCGAGTTCTCGAATTCCGTGTAGAGATAGTAGCCCACAGGCTTGCCGGCCAACTCGGCAGGGCCGCCGACTTCGGCATGGATCACTTTCTTATCCCAGCTTCCGGAAGTCATGCCCATTTCGCCCTGGGCTTTTTCCAGGTACTGGCCCGTGTTGGCGCGCGCGGATTTGGGAATGAAGTTCAGATAGCCGCCGATCTTGGAGGGTCCGTAGATGGGCGAGGCGGGTCCGCGTACCACGTCGATGCGGTCGCTCGCGCCGATGGGTGTGGGATAGTTGCCCGGGTTGTCGACGCGCTTGATGCCGCGAAAATAGTTTTCGCCCGGCGTGCCGCGCACATCCAGCGAGCCCGCCACACCGAAGAAAGATTGCGTGAACGAGCCGGGAGTGAGCGCGACCAGGTCGTCGATCTCCGTGATCATCACCTTGCTCATCATCTCGTTGCTGATCGTCGTGACGGAGCGCGGCGTCTCCATGACGGTCTTGCCCAGGCCAAACACCGATTCGAGCGGCTCGGTGGGAATCACATTGACGCGGTCGCCTTCCACGACGACGGTGTCCAGCACGGCGGCATCGTCGGCATGGACCAAAGGCGCAGCGAGCGCGGTCAAGCCCGCGGATGCCAGACAGATCGAGCGAATCGTCTGAGCCAGAACAGTATGTTTCATTTGGATTCATCCCCAACGGAATAACGGTACGGCCAGTACCAATTCCCCATCCACAAGCAGGTTTGAGGCCAAATGTTGTCTGTCTGGTCAGTTTTTTTTCAGATGAGTAAAAACCTCGGGAAAAATCGGTGTTTCATTCGATCCGCGGGCGCACGCTTCGCCGTTCGCGTGGCGCGCGCCAAGCACAGGAGCACCGCAATCAACGCGTGGGCAAGCCGCTCGCACCATCGCGACGCGTTATTGCAGGCACACCTGATAGCGTTTGCACATGAACGAATAGCTCACGGGCTTCACACCGGCCAATCCATCCATGTCGCGGCGTTGAAACTGTTGTGCAAACGCCTGCACGCGTTTGTCGTAGGCCGTCAGCAGGCGCGCCTTGGTGGGCTCATCGAGGAACGAAAAGCGCAGGGAGTTGCGACCCAGCCGGGTGAGTTCCTCCCACGACAGATTGAACTCGCGCACCGCGACGAAATATTCATCGGTCATGTTCGAGTCCCACATGCCGCGATCGTCGGTGGACAGGGCCACGGGAATATCGGTACGCAGGTATTCGGGAAACGGATGCTGCGAATAATTCTGCACGTATTCGAGCAGCAGGTTGCTGATCAGGTTGATCTCGACCAGGTAGGGGCCATGGCGCATCAGGCGCATCGTGTCCGGATCGGTGATCAGGTTGACGCCATGACCGATGCGGTCGGCACCCAGCAGCAGCGTGTCGCGCACATGGAAGTTCGGTTCATCGACCTCGCCCGCGTGAATCGACAGCTTGATGTCGGGATAGCGCAGTCGCAGTTCGCGCAGCGTCGGCAGGAAGCGCAGCGGGTAACCCTTGTCATCGTCCTCACGACCCACCATGTTGACGCCCACGTACAGGTCACGATAGCGATCGTTGATGGCGTACAGCTCCTTCAGCCGCTGCTCCGCCGTGGGTACAAAACGTAACAGAGCGTTCTGGAAGCGTACCTCCACACCGGTCGCCTTGGACTCTTTCGTGGCCAGGCGCTCGCGGAAAATGGCAACGACTTCGTCGGTGGACATCGTCGCCCCGTCCGCGCGCCGGTAGCCGTCGACATTGATCTGAGTTTCCAGATACACCAGGCCTTCCTTGCCGAAAGCGTCCATGTTCCGGTACAGGATGTCGGCAATCAGCCAGGGATTGCTCAGCATCTCGTCGATTCGAGTCCAGTGCGCATCGAAGAACTCATTGCGGCCTTCGAAGCTGGAGTCCAGCCGCATGCTGTTGAGCCACGCGGCTTTCTCGCGCGCATCGAGATCCTCCAGCCGCTTGTATTCCGACTGCTGGCAGGCGTCGAGCTGGCGATAGTTCGCGGCAGCTATCGTGCGGAACAGCAGCAGATACTTGCCCGGCCCGAATTCATTGCTGCCGTAATCGACGCAGTTCTGGATCTTTACCTTCGTGTAATACGTGTAGCCATGCGACTTCGCTGCCAGTGCGGCGTCCCAGAACCACTCCGACCGCACCGCACCCTGCAGATGATTGTGCAGGTCGCCCCCCTTGGGCAGTGCATACAGGAAGGTGTACAGCTGCTGCGGCGTCGCCGTCTTCTTGAATTCCTCGAACCAGCGCTCGGCCGCGTACGCGCCTGGCGAGGCGAAGCAATATCCCAGCAAGGCCAACAGCACTACGCAGCGTCTGAACGACATGCAATCACCGTTTCATCAGGGCCTGGGGCGGCTGACTCTAGAGTGTCGGACTGAAGTCCGACCTACAAGCCGACACAAGACAAGGCGATCAACAAGGGATTTAGAGGTGAGCAGTGTAGGGAACACAGCCGGCGCGACCTTCGCTCGCTAAACGGTGCGCCGTTGCGGCAACCTTACCGCGCCGGCCGGTGCGACCTCGATACCGCAGCCACGCATAATAATCTGCGTCAGCGTGGTCGTCGCGTTCTGGAAATCGGCATCGTCCAATGTCTCACGTCCCAGCCCCGCCTTAATCTGTACGGCGAAGTCGGCGTAGTGCTGCGTCGAACTCCACAGCAGGAAGATCAGGTGCGCCGGGTCCACCGCGGCGATCTTGCCCAGCTCGATCCAGCGACGAAACACATCGGTGCGGCTACGGAACCAGGCGCGATACTCATCGTTGAAATAGTCGATCAGATTCGGTGCGCCGCTGAGGATTTCGATCGCAAAAATCCGTGACGCCAGGGGGTACTCGCGCGAGAAGCGCATCTTGGTGGCGATATACGCGGGCAGTGCGATGGCAGGGTCGTCCTCGGCCCGCAGTTCGTTCAGCGTGCCATCCCACAATTCCAGGATGCCGCTGAGAACGGCGGCATACAGCGCCAGTTTGTTCGTGAAGTAATAGTGCAGGTTCGCTTTCGGCAGTCCCGCGCGCCGTGCGATGCCATTCATGGTCGCTCCCTGGTAACCATGATGGGCGAACTCGACTTCCGCCGCGGCAAGGATCAGCTGTTCGTTTTTCTGCCGGATGCGGCCGGCAATCTTGCCGCCGCGATGCGCATCGATGCGTATCAACATGGGATGCTCCGATCTCGGGCCAGTGAACGGTGCCGACCGGCGGCGGCGATTTCCAAGAGCCACTACAAGGGCCACTATGGGGGAATCATTTGGGAATCGATCCGGCCACGCCTTCCACGTACCAGTTGAAGGCGGTGAGTTCATCGACGGTCATTTCCTTGCCGGCAGAGACTTTGACGGCACCTGTGTTGTCTTTGATGGGACCGGCGAACGGCACCAGTGTGCCAGCGGCGATCGCCTGCTTCTTCTCTTCGAACAGTTTCGCGACGTCGGCGGGCACGGCCGGGCTCAGCGGGGTCAGCACGACCGCGCCTTCCTTGATGCCCCAGCGTGTCTTGCGATTGCCGACCGGTTTGCCGGCCAACGCTTCCTTGGCAACCTGGATGTAGTAGAGCGACCAGTCTTCGGTATTCGCCGTGAGATGGGCCTTCGGTCCGTACTTAGACTGATCGGAATCCCAGCCGAACGCATACTTGCCTTTCTCCTGCGCGACTTGAACGGCAGCGGGCGAATCGGTGTTCTGACTCAGGACATCGGCGCCTTGCGCGATCAGCGTCTCGGCGGCCTGACGCTCCTTGCCCGGGTCGTACCAGGTGTTCACCCAGATCACCTTGGTCTGGACTGTGGGGTTCACGCTGCGCGCACCCTGTGTATAGGCATTGATGTTGCGGATCACCTCGGGCACCGGATGCGAGCCGATGAAGCCGATGGTATTCGTCTTCGTCATCTTGCCTGCGAGGAGGCCGAGCAGGTAGGCGCCCTCGTAGAAGCGCACTTCATACGCCGACATGTTCGGCGCGGTTTTGTACCCGGTCGCGTGTTCGAAATGGACCTTCGGGAATTGCTTCGCGACTTTGAGCGTCGGGTCCATGAAGCCGAACGAAGTGGTAAAGATCAGCGAGTTGCCGTTGGCTGCGAGCTTGCGGATGACGCGTTCCGCATCGGCGCCTTCCGCCACGCTTTCGACGTACGTCGTTTTCACTTTCGGGCCCAGTGCCTTTTCCAGCGCCAGGCGACCGAGGTTGTGCTGATAGCTCCAGCCACCATCGCCCACTGGACCCACGTACACGAATGCCGCCTTGAGCGGCTCGGCGGGAGCAGCCGCAACGCCGGCAGTCGCGCACCAGAAGCCGGCAAAAGTGGCGTACAGGAGCGCTTTCAGCGAGTACTTCATCGTGACATTCATGTGAACTCAAGGAATGACGGCAACGCGACGCTACGATGTGCGCCCAAGCGTACGACAGATATTCCTGCCGCGTCGCCTGTCGATACGATCTGCGAGGAAAAAAAATGCGTCGTTCGCGCGGAGAGGAGGCGCTATCAAGGCAATGCGCACCAAATCCTGCCATCGTGGAATGCGTGTGCACCAGCTTGACGCCGACATCGCATGCCGTGACCCCGAGAAATGACAGCAGCGTTCTTGCCGTTCACCAATCACTATTCACCATTCACTTCCATGACAGCGCAGTAGCGATCGATGGCCTGCAGATGCCGGACTTGGTCCGCGGCATCGAGAAACGAGCCGCGAATGCTGTTTTGTGCGAGTTGAATCAATTGCGCGCGAGTCAGCTGCAGGTTCTCGGCGACAGCCACGAAATTGTCGTGCACATAACCGCCGAAATAGGCTGGGTCGTCCGAATTCACCGTGGCGCGCAGGCCATGCTCCAGCATGGCTTTCAGCGGATGCCGGCGCAGGTCGTCGACACCGCCCAGCTTCAGGTTCGACAGCGGACAGACGGTCAACGTCATCTGCGCTGC
>JAIBJL010000402.1 GCA_020029545.1 Gammaproteobacteria bacterium | reverse complement strand
AGCGGTCGGCCCGGCAGCCGATCTGTTGCCTTCGTTACCCGGCACGCAAATCATCGAGCATCGCGATGCACTGATCCTGCCAGGCTTCATCGATACGCATATTCATTACCCGCAGACCGATGTCATCGGGTCGGCTGGAGCGAATCTGCTCGACTGGCTTGAGCGCTACACTTTTCCGGCCGAGCAGCGCTTCGGCGATGCCACCCATGCGCGTGAGGTCGCGGACTTCTTTCTCGATGAATTGCTGACCCATGGCACGACGACAGCGCAAGTGCTCGGCACGGTGCATCGCGCCAGTGCCGAGGAAATCTTTGCCGCATCCGCGGCCAGACAGTTACGCATGGTGGCGGGTAAGTTGTTGATGGACCGCCATAGTCCCGAGGCGCTGCGCGACACGGCCGTCACAGGCGAGAACGACTCGCGAGAACTGATCGAGCGCTGGCACGGGCACGAACGGTTGCACTACGCGATCACGCCGCGCTTTGCGCCCACCTCGTCGCACGAACAATTGCTGAGTGCGGGTCGTCTGGCACGCGACTATCCCGACGTGTTCATTCACAGTCATCTCGCCGAGAATCGCGCCGAGATTGCCTGGGTACGCGAATTGTTTGCCGACGCCCGCAGTTATACGGACGTTTACGATCGGTACGGTCTATTGCGCGACCGCGCAACCTACGCGCATTGCATTCATCTGGATCGGCAGGATCGTCAACGGATGGCGGCGGCGGGCGCCTGCGCAGCCTTCTCGCCCACGTCGAACTTGTACCTTGGCAGCGGTCTGTTCGATATCGCGGCGTCGGACGCGGCCGGACTGCGCTTCGCGATCGCAACCGATGTCGGCGGCGGTTCGAGCTTCAGCATGTTTCGCACCATGAGCGAAGCCTACAAGGTGGCGCAACTTCAGGGGCAGCGGTTGACGCCGCTGCGTGCGTTCTATTTGACGACGCTGGGTGCAGCGCGCGTGCTGGGGCTGCAATCGCATATCGGTCATTTTGCGCCGGGAACCGAAGCGGATTTCATCGTGATCGACTTGCGCGCGACGCCGTTGCTGGCGCGGCGCATGCACCGGTCGCGCACCTTGTCGGAGCGGTTGCTGCTGCTCATGACGCTGGCCGATGAGCGGGCGATCGCCGCAACGTATATTCTCGGCCAACCGGCGCAGCTGCAGCGAGCACGCACCACCGCCAGAGAACTGTCATGACGACGCCGTCTGCCAACTATCCGCGTGATCTGATCGGCTATGGCCGGGGTCCACCCCATCCACAGTGGCCCGGCCGGGCGCGCGTCGCGCTGCAGTTCGTACTCAATCATGAGGAGGGTGCCGAGAACAGCGTGCTGCATGGCGATGCCGCATCGGAAACCTTTCTGTCGGAGATCATCGGCGCGCAGGCCTTTCCGATGCGGCATCTCAGCATGGAATCCCTGTACGAATATGGTTCGCGCGCCGGTGTGTGGCGGGTGCTGCGTGCGTTCGAGAAGCGCGGACTGCCGCTGACGATTTTTGGCGTAGCCATGGCATTGCAGCGCCATCGCGAGGCAACGGCGGCATTCATCGAGCTAGGACATGAGATCGCGTGTCATGGCCTGCGCTGGATCAGTTACCAACAGGTGGACGAGGCGACCGAGCGTGCGCATCTGGCAGAGGCCGTCGGCATCGTGCGCGAACTCACCGGCGCTGCTCCGTTGGGTTGGTACACCGGCCGCGACAGTCCGAACACGCGCCGGCTGCTCGTCGAACATGGCGGCTTCGTGTACGACGCCGATTCCTATGCGGACGATCTGCCGTACTGGACACAGGTCACGATGACCGACGTCAACGGCCAGCGCGTGGTGCCGCATCTGGTCGTTCCGTACACGCTGGATACGAATGACATGCGCTTCGCCACAGCGCAGGGCTTCAACTCGGGTACGCAGTTTTTCGACTATTTGAAGGATGCATTCGATTCGCTGTATGGCGAAGGAGACCCGGACGGGCTGGATGCACCGAAAATGTTATCGGTCGGCCTGCACAGCCGCATTGTCGGTCGACCGGCTCGCATGGCTGCATTGGAGCGCTTTCTCGACTATGTGCAGAATCATGAGCGCGTCTGGATCTGCCGTCGCATCGACATCGCCCGGCACTGGCAGCGGCACCATCCTTTCGAGTCACGCGCGTGATTTCGCTCGCTGAACTGAATGCGACGACCAGTGAGCATTTCGTCGCTGCGCTGGCCGGCATCTTCGAGCATTCACCGTGGATCGCCGCGCGAGCAGCGGCGGAGCGTCCCTATGCCTCGCGCTTGCAGTTGCTGGACAAGCTGCGCCACATCGTGGCTTCTGCCAGCGTCGAGGAACAGCTCACACTGATTCGCGCGCATCCGGAACTTGCGGGCAGGGCGGCCATCCGCAACGAGCTCACGGCCGAGTCCGGCCGCGAGCAGCAGGGCGCGGGACTCCATGCATGCACGCCGGAGGAATTCCATCGCCTGCATGAGCTCAACGCCGTGTATCGCCAGCGTTTCGGCTTTCCTTTCATCCTGGCAGTGCGCGGCCACAACCCGCGAACGATTATCCGGGCATTCGAGCAACGCATTGCCAATACGGTGGAGCAGGAGCGCGACGTGGCGCTCGCACAAATTGGCATGATCGCTGGGTATCGGCTGACCGATCTGGTCACTGCATCGCCTGGCGCCGAAATCATGGCCATGCTGGATCGGTTGGCGGCTTTTTCCGAGCAACCCGATCAGCTGACGTGTTCCTATCTCAGTGCGGCGCATGTGCAGACGGCGGCGCAGATTCGCGAGTGGATGCTCGCGGCGGGCCTGAGTGTCGACATGGATGCGGTCGCCAACGTCGTCGGCCGCTGGCGCAGCGGCGATAATGCGCACACGCTGATGACGGGGTCGCATTACGACACGGTCATCAACGGCGGACGCTACGACGGACGGCTTGGTGTGGTGCTGCCGATCGTCGTTGCGGGCCAATTGCGACAGAAGGGCGAGACCTTGCCTTTCGATCTGGAAATCGTGGCGTTTGCGGACGAAGAGGGTGTGCGCTTCAAATCGACGTTCATCGGCAGCAGCGCTGTGGCAGGGACATTCGATCGGGCATTGCTGACGCAGCAGGATGCCGCGGGCGTGACCATGGAGGCGGCTCTGCGCGCTGCCGGTTTCGATCCTGCAGCCATAGCGGGCATCGCTCGCCAGCCGCAGAAGCTGCTCGGCTTTGTCGAAGTGCACATCGAACAGGGACCGGTGCTGCTTGAGCGCAGCGCTGCGCTGGGCGTGGTGACGGCGATTGCCGGGAGCGTTCGCTACCACGTCGCGATCACGGGTCTGGCAGGCCACGCAGGCACCGTGCCGATGGGATCGCGACACGATGCGGCTGCGGCCGCGGCCGAAATCGTGCTGGCCGTGGAACGGCGTTGCTCCCGCGAGCCTGGCCTGGTCGGTACGGTCGGCCGTCTGGAGGTACCGGGCGGCGCGATCAATGTCATTCCGGGACGCTGCGATCTGACGATCGACCTGCGCGCGGGCGAGAACTCGCGGCGCGATGCGGCACTGGCGGACGTGATGCACGAAATCGAACAGATTGCCGCGCGTCGCGGCGTGCAGATTCGCAGCGAGCTTCTCATGAGGGCATCGGCTGCATCCTGTTCGACCGCAATGCGCGCCCGCTGGGCTGCCAGCATTGAGCGTGTCACCGGCATCCCGCCTGTCGCGTTACCGAGCGGCGCCGGTCACGACGCCATGAAAATGGCAGAGATCACGGACGTCGGCATGCTGTTCGTACGTTGCGGCAACGGCGGTATCAGTCATCATCCGGATGAGACCATGACACTGGAGGACGCCGGTCTGGCAGCACAGGTGTTCGAAGACTTTCTCATGAACTTTGGAAAGCGCGCATGACCCTTCCAGTTGCCGTCATCGATCGCGTCAAAGCGTTCGTCGAAGAACAGTTCCCGCAGCAAACCCAGTTCCTTGCCGAACTGGTGCGCGTGCCGAGCGACAATCCGCCAGGTGATTGCGATCCACATGCGCGCCGTGCCTGCGAGTTGCTGACAGGACTGGGCTTCGACGTCGAAGTGCTGGTCGTGCCGGACGCTGTCACTCAGGCCAACGGCATGATGACGGCAACCAATCTGATCGTGCGGCAGAAATTCGGCACAGGCGGACCGACGATAGCGATGAATGCTCATGGCGACGTGGTGCCACCGGGGCGCGGTTGGACGCGTGATCCGTACGGTGCCGAGATCGTCGACGACCCGACGCATGGACCGGTCATGTACGGGCGCGGCGTCGCGGTGAGCAAGTCGGACTTCGCGACGTATACCTGGGCCATGCTGACGCTCAGCGAACTGGCGGCGGCGGGCGCCACGCTGAATGGCAAACTGGAGCTGCATCTCACCTATGACGAGGAAGTCGGCGGTACGATCGGACCGGCGTGGCTGATCGAACAGAAGAAATCGCAGGCGAACCTCGCAATCAGCGCGGGCTTTTCCTATAAGGTGACGACAGCGCACAACGGCTGCCTGCATCTGGAAGTGACGGTGAACGGCAAATCCGGCCATGCGGCCATGCCGCAAACCGGCATCGATGCACTGGAAGCCGCCACTGA
>JAIBJL010000099.1 GCA_020029545.1 Gammaproteobacteria bacterium | reverse complement strand
CGGTGCGCTGTACGCCGACCTGCTGTTTTCAAAGAATGGCAACGATCTTGTGCTGAAAGTAGGCGCCACGGACCAGATCACCTTGACTGGATACTATGCCAACACAGCCAACCGCAGCGTCAATCGATTGCAGATGGTCATTGAAGGCACGACGGACTACGTTCCCGGATCATCCGACGTGACCAAGAAGAACAAGATCGAGAGCTTCGATTTCGGTGGATTGGTGTCCGCGTTCGATGCGGCACGCGCGGCAAACCCATCGCTGACATCGTGGGCATTGTCGGGTTCTCTGGCTGCGCAGTATGTTAGCGGGAGTGATGCGGCGGCTCTCGGCGGTGATCTGGCCTATCGATATGCCCGACTCGGGACGCTTTCGGACATCTCGTTCACGCCTGCGATGGGTATTCTAGGCAATGCGAACTTCGGCTCCGCAGTGCAAACATTGCAGCCGCTGACGGGATTGCAGGATATGACGCCAAGATTGAACTAAGGATAGAGGGGTCGGAACTCTGGTATCTGTCGACAGATACCAGAGCCGACTCGGTATCTCCCGTGAGATCTTACGGCCCCACCTTGAAGTCGATGCCCTGCGCCAGGGGAAGTTCGTTGCTCCAGTTGATCGTCGTGGTTTGACGGCGCATGTAAGCCTTCCAGGCATCCGAACCGGACTCGCGTCCGCCGCCCGTGTCCTTCTCGCCGCCGAATGCACCGCCGATTTCTGCACCCGATGTGCCGATATTGACGTTCGCGATCCCACAGTCGCTGCCCATCGCGGACAGGAAGCGCTCCGCATGCTGCAGCCGGTCGGTGAAGATGGCCGATGACAGGCCGTGATCGACGGCGTTGTGCATGGCAATCGCATCGTCGAGCGCAGTGAATTCGATCAGGTACAGAATGGGTGCGAAAGTCTCCGTGCGGACGATCGGCCAGTCGTTGCGAGCACGAATGATCGTCGGCTCGACGAAGTTTCCCGCGCCGGGCAGTCGCTTGTTGCCGCACAAGACCGTGCCGCCGGCCTGTTGTGCCGCTTCGATCGCTCCTTGATAGCGAGCCACTGCGGCGGCGTCGATCAACGGCCCCATCAATGTGCCGGCCTGCAGGGGATTGCCGATGCGTACCTGCGAATAGGCACGCACCAGGCGGTTCTCGAGTTCACGTGCACGCGACTGATGGACGAATACGCGGCGCGTGCTGGTGCAACGCTGGCCGGCAGTGCCGACGGCGCCGAACACGATGGCCGGCACGGCGAGATCGAGATTGGCAAACTCATCGACGATGATGGCGTTGTTGCCGCCGAGTTCCAGCAAGCTCTTGCCGAGCCGCGCGCTGACGCGCTCACCCACGCTGCGCCCCACTGCCGTCGAGCCGGTGAAGGAGAGCAGATCGATGCGGCGGTCGTCGACGAATTTCTCCGCGAGGTCGTCGCCGGCGCTGATGAACAACTGAAAGATGCCGGGGAAGCCGTTGGTTTCGAGCACGCGGTTCGCCAGCCGCTGCATGGCGATCGCCGTCAGCGGTGTTTTTGGCGAGGGCTTCCAGATGCAGACATCACCGCAGACCGCGGCGAGAAATGCGTTCCACGACCACACGGCGACTGGAAAATTGAAGGCGCTGATGATGCCGACCAAACCGAGTGGATGCCATTGCTCATACATGCGGTGCTGCGGTCGTTCCGAGTGCATGGTGAGACCGTACAGCATGCGCGACTGGCCGACCGCAAAATCGGCGATGTCGATCATTTCCTGCACTTCGCCGTCGCCTTCAGGTTTGATCTTGCCGGTCTCCAGCGTGACCAGACTGCCTAATGCATCCTTGTGCTTGCGCAGTTCCGCACCGATGAGACGGATCGCCTCGCCACGCCTGGGCGCCGGCAGCGCGCGCCATTGAGCAAACACTGCGCGCGACGACACCACAATGCGTTCGTAGTCGGCGGCCGTTGCGGTCTGCACCCGTGCCAGCACGTCGCCCGTGGCAGGATCGCGCGATTCGATGATCGGGCCGCCGCTGTCGCGCGACCAGCCGCCATCCGCCGACCAGACACCGGCATTCAGTTCGGACAATTCCAGGGCTGTGATGACTTCGCGCACGCTCAATTCCTCGCCAGGCGCTGATGGCCGGATCGGCCGCTCACGACCATGCTCGCGGAGATTTCCTTCCCTGCACCGGCAACGTAGTGCTTGCCGAAGCGATTCTGCAGCACCGCGAGCAGCTTGAAGTCTTCCTGACGTACGAATCCGCGATACTGCCCGCCGCCGCCGAGCACCAGGTCGACGACTGCAGCGATACCGGAGGCCGTCGTCACCTGGATTGCCGACCACAGGCGGTCGGCAATCATCTGTGGATAAACCTTGTTGACGTAGTTCTCCTCGCGCAGTTCGCCGTCTTGTTTGCCGGTGACTGCCACATAGATCACGACGACATCCTGCAGTGTCTGCGGCACTGCATTCTCGAGGATACGCTTCAACGTGCCGCGATCGTGATTGAGTTTCAGATCGTTCATCAGCAGGCGCATCTGCTCGCAATGACCGGGATAGCGCATGGTTTTGTAATCCATGTTCTTGCTGCGATCGCCGTAGGTGTCGGCGAGCGAACCCAGACCGCCGGACGTGTTGAACGCCTCATAGAGTGTGCCGTCGATTTCGATTTCCTCCAGGCCTTCCAGCGGCGCGACTTCGATGCGCCGAGCGTCGACGATCGCTTCGCAGGGATTGCCGTATTCGTTGATCAGACCTTCGGTCGACCAGGTCAGCGAGTACTTGAGTACATTGTTGGGATGTTGCGGCAGGGCGCCAACCCGCAGTTTCACGGTGCGTAATTCTTCGAAGTGGCCGATCAGTTCGTTGGCGGCGATGGAGATGAAGCCGGGTGCGAGACCGCATTGCGGAACGAATGCCTGGGACGCACCGTCGGCAATGCGGCGCACTGCGCGCGTGACTGCAACGTCTTCCGTCAGATCGAAGTAATGGATACCGGCGTCGCGTGCCGCTTCGGCGACGGCAACATTGCAATAGTAGGGCAGGCTGGAGATCACCGCATCGACGGGCGCCGCTTGCAGCTGCCTGCGCAGCGCGGCGGGGTCCGCTGCGTCGAGCGCATGCGCCTGTAGCTTGGGCAAGCCATGCGCCTTCACTACGTCTGCGGCGGCTGTTGCGCTGACATCGGCCAGATGGACCAGATACTCGCCGGACTCAGCGAGCAGTCCGGAGATCAGTGCGCCGATCTTGCCGGCGCCGAGAATGAGTACTTTGTGCATGCCTGGAGTTCCACTGACTGCGCCACCGCAAGAGACGCTATATAAGGCCGCAGCAGTGCTGGTGTAAATCGACACCTACGTGGATAAGCTCAGCGTTATCGCATATCGCGCTGCGCACGCCTTATCTTATATGGATGTAGGAAGTGCCGAGCTGTGTAGGGAACGCAGCCGGCCGACTCCGAAGCATGAAACGTACTTTATCGAGTGCCCCCCCAAGGCACATGGGCTCGGCGGTGCTTCTCAGCGAAGCATCGCTTCGCTCCGTCGAGCGGGTGTCCATGGATGGGCACCCGGGGCTTGCGCGGAGCAGGACTGCGCAGCGCAATGTACCCCGCCGCGAACGCGGCGAGAGCCGAGCCCATGGTCATGAAAATGGCCACGCTTTTTGCTCGGCTCTACGACCCTCGTGACAGGGCCGCTCATGCACATCCTGTGCTCCGCGGCATTCGTGCGTCCAATGCACGGCAGAGTCCGATGGGTCGTTTCATAATCTACGGCAGTTGGATCTTGCCGCCGCCGCGGCCCAGGCCAGCAGCGGGGCCACCCAGATTGGGCATGCCACCCTGTGGCACGACCAGCTGCGACGCCTGCTGACGGCGCATTTCCTGGATCTGCTGCACGGTGCGCTCGATCGCTACTTGCGCCGCCGGACCGAAACCGGCGACCGCGGTGCCAAGATCAGTGGCCTCGATCTCGAAATTGATCGGCACCGGACCCATATTGGTCATGATTTCGGCCTGTCCAAGAAACAGCAGCG
Organism: Gammaproteobacteria bacterium; assembly: GCA_020029545.1. GTDB lineage: Bacteria > Pseudomonadota > Gammaproteobacteria > Steroidobacterales > Steroidobacteraceae > Steroidobacter. The sequence continues at coordinate 8,508 of JAIBJL010000099.1, read as the reverse complement.
GCCTTGCCGGGTCGCGCGAGCCATCGCTCTGCACCGGCGTGAGGCGACGAATTGCTCCGACACGGCGATCGGTGAACGTTTCTTCCTGGTAGAGGGCGTCCACGTCCATGTGCGCCTCAGCATTGCGGTCATCAGCCATTACTGCCTCGATGTAGTCATAAGCGCCTCAGGATCGTGAGCGCGCATGGAATGTCCCCGTACTTCTGTCGCGACCCGATCCAACCACGCGGAACGTAGGACGAGTCTGCGAAGTAGACCAGCGAAGACGCCGCGCTTCAAGATCGATCCCGGCGCGCCATCCCGCGCCGAGGCGGGTACAATAAGGTCAATTCATCAGGCATCAAGTCAATGCAGCAAAGCGACAATCCTTTCAGCGACGCCTTCGGTAAGGCCGTCGATCTGGGCAATCGGATCGCCGATACCGATCAGAAAGCCGACATCTGGGACATTGCCGACGGCCTGCTCGCCGGCGCAGTGCAGTACTGGCTGTATTCCCGCCAACCCTGCGCCGATCCCGAGTGCGAGGAGTGCATGTCGATCAGCACGGCGGAAGGCAGACTCGAAGAGCTCCGCAAACTGCTCAAGCAGTTCTCCCAGGAAAGCGAATACTTTCACTCCCCTACCGATCGTAACGTCGGTCGCGCCTGAACCGCGATCGCGGCACCTCGCAGCCGCGAGCACGTAGCCACTGACGTGTCAACGCCCATCGGGGCTGTATTCGCGCTCAGCAAATCCCGCTAGCTTCAGGTTGTTGATTTGCAATGCGGCTTTCGCGCAACGCAGGAGCATAAATTGGTTTTGCGATCCAGCGCACATCTCGAACCGTGCGCCGACATCCAGACTTTCGCCGCACCGTTCATCAGGAGGCACGCGATGGGACTGATCAAAAATCTCAAACTGCGTAACCGGGCGTATGTGTGCGCGTACAACTCGTTTCGATTCGCCGCGCGCTTGCGGGGCGACCTGAGCGAATTTGCGCCGTCGATCGCCGAAACCATCCACAGTGTCGGCGATGAGTTGGCGGCATTAGCGCGCGATGGCTGCCCGACAGAGGTCGAGCGTCGCCAGTTGATTGATGGACTGGAAGGCGCACTGCGTGCCATCGGTTTGTCTGACGCAGCGCAGGTTCATATCGTCTCCCAACTCGCCCCCCGCATCATGGCCGGCGAACCGGCAAGCGCCGGTCGCGAGGCCTGGACCCGCATGGCCGTGTGAATGTGTGAATCATCGCGACTTGATAGGACATAACCTGAACCGCTGAGCGGGCGGGTACCTGTCGCTGTCTGCATGTCTGCTGAAAGCGACCTTACCGCTTGACTTATACCTACACCGTGCCGAATATCCTGCTCGTGCCAAGGGCAAACTCGCTGAAAGGCGAGGACGCAAAGCTTCCGGTCTAACGGATTTATTTTCCCAAGACAGCGGGGTTGCCACGAAGTCGCGAAATATCGCGGTACGGATGATGCAGGAGCGGCGGGCTCCTCGAATCGGATCGAGTCCACCTTCGCCGATCGCCATCGCATCACCCATCGTGTCATCGCTGCACTCGATCGAGTGCCCCCCTGCCTGCTGCGAATACCGGAATCGCTGCGTTTGCCCAAAGCCATCGTCGACCCCGATCGGGTCGAAGCAATCGTCGACCCTGATCGGGTCGTGGCTGCGAACGGGACAAATGTATGGAACAGAACACCAGCAAGGTATTCGCGGAAGCATCGGCGCCAGCGGTCACGACTGCCGCGGGTACAGGCTCGGCCTTGTTCGTGATCAACCTGTGCGCGTCGATGGCGCCGCTAGCCGCGGCAGCGAAAACGTTGCCAGGTCTGGAGAAGTATCGCGTCTACCCGGTGTCGCGCGCCGAAGACGGCCGCACGCGTTATCGCCTGCGTCTGGGCTTCTTCACCAGCGAAGCGGATGCCGAACAAGCACTCGCGGCGGTGCGCGATCAATATCCGACTGCTTTCACCGCGTGCCTGGCCGACGAGGATCGCAAGTTCGCGCGTGGCTTCCTGCCCGATAGCTCGCACAATGAGATTGCACCCGCACCTCCGCAGATGTCGATCGTCGTCGACAACGATTCGACGCGCCCGGTAAGAACACTACGATCGGCAGCCCCGGCTGCCACTCCCAAACCCGTCGCCGTATCGGTCGCGCCGGCCGCAGCAACGCCTGCGGCTCCGGCGCCTGCGCCTGCGCTCAAAGCATCTGCGGACAGCGCACCCCACGCGAACCCCCCGTCTGCCGCGATCGACGATGCTGTCGAGATCGAAATTTCTTGGGAGCCGCCAGCGAAAACAGCGGTTTCAGCAAGCACCGCGCAGCCTGCGTCACCGACGACCGCCAAGACCGAAGCGAAGCTGGAAAAAGCCGCATCGACCGTGCCGGTAACGCCAGCAGCCGCACCCACCACCGCACCGACACCAGGACTTGCCGCAAAGACGCCGCCCGCCATCGAGAAGACCGCTGCGCCCTCTGCCGTTGCAAGTGCAAGGAGCGAACCCGCCAGCGCCGTTGCCGCCAAACCCGTCTCAGCGGCGCCGACCTCGCCAGCAAAGCCAGTGCTCGCCGCTACGATGACTCCGATGGCGAAGCCGGAAACCGCGGCCCTCAAACCGACACCCGTCACGGCACACGTGGAACCCGTGGCCGCCGCACATTCGCTTGAGTTGGTGACGACGTCAGCGCCGCTGCCCACGCCTGCCACTTCCACACATCGTGGCATCGTCAATGCCAAGGCGCCTACGCTGGATTCGATCCGGCTCACTCTCGATACCGAACTCGGTTGCGATGCGCCAGTCGACCCGCCCAAGACCGCGACCCACCAGCCATTTCATGTCGGCAAAGGCATCGAACTGCCGGCCACTCAGCTGACGTTGGATTCGGATGATGTCGCCAAGCCGGCGCCGCCGCAGGCTCCAAAGAAGTCGCCAGTCGTTACTGAGAGTGCGAGCAAGACTGCGGCTTCGCGCGCGTCTGCAGTGTCCTATGACAATCTCGACAGCACGCAGACGATCCGCGCGCTGACAGCCGAAGAACTGAACGACGAGTCGCAAGAGAAGTGCTTCGCCATTCAGCTCGCAGTCTCCGAACAGCCGGTGAACCTGGATGCCATGCCGCATCTGGATATTTTCGAAGCCTATCGCCTGTATTCGATAGCGACTGCCGGCAGTGGCAAGATTACGCATTCGCTGCGTATCGGATTCTTTCGCGAAGAAGTGTCCGCCGAGGCGGTGTCCGGCTACCTGCGGACGTTCTTTCCTGCGCCGACGATCGTCCGGATCAGTCTTGCCGAACAGGCGCGCTTCAAAGATGCACCGCCACCGAAGACCGAGCCTGACGCGGCTCCCGATCCAGCGGAAAGCAAGGTCGTCGCATTGAGCCAAGCGCGCGCACGCAATACCCGGCCGACGATTCCTACCGTCACCATGGAAGTGGCAACGCCCGCCCATGTCGATACCGGCGCGACGGGGTCTTTCAAGCCCAATGCGACCGGTTCATTCAAGACCAGCGCGACGGGTACACACAAGGCCGTGAAGAACGCGGCGAAATCGGCGGCCACGCCCACTCGCCGCTCGGCACCGTTAGCAGCGAGCAAGAAGTCGGCAACCGGCAAGCAGCCGGCATTGTCGAAGAAGCCGCTGTCGCAACAACTGAGCGATGAGGCGCGCCAAGTCGACTTGTCGGAAACCGGTATTCGCCAGTCGCAAAAGAGCGGCTCGCTGTTGTCGCGACTGGTCGGCAAGCTGTCGAAGTAGCTGAGGTAGTGAGTGGTAAGTGGGCAGAGCCAGGAAGGATTCGGGATTCGGGCATGAGGACTGGCACTCGACTCCAGTTGCCACGCTTCCGGACAAATCCCGAGTCCCGAATCACTCCTCTACCCGTTGCCATTCACTATTCACCCTTCACCCTTCCCGCATAAGATAGCCCGCCTGCCGGTCATTTCGACGCGGCAGACTTCCGCAGGGCATCGCATGACTCTCACGACCACCGATCTATGCGATCAGTTCGGCAACGAGGTGGTCGCGTGCGAACCGATCTTCCGCAGCTATGGTGGCCACGCACGCTTTGCCGGCTCCATTGCGACCATCAAGTGTTTTGAAGACAACTCCCGTGTGCGCGACCTGGTCGCCGAGCCAGGTCAGGGCCGCGTGCTGGTGATCGACGCGGGCGGCTCGCTGCGTCGCGCGGTACTCGGGGATCTACTGGCGAAGCAGGCTGCGGACAATGGCTGGAACGGCGTACTGGTCTTCGGCTGCATTCGCGACTCCGTTGCCATCGGCGGAATGGCGCTCGGCGTCAAAGCGCTCGGCACGCATCCGATGAAAACGGACAAGCGCGGCGAGGGCCAACGCGATCTGGTCGTGACCTTCGCCGGCGTCACTTTTCATCCCGGCGACTGGTTATATGCGGATGAAGACGGCGTAATCGTCGCACGTCGCGCACTGGAAAAATCATAGACTCTCTACTACAGTCCGCGCGGAACTCTGCCAGCCATCGCCAGCACCCCTGAGGTTCATCATGCGCAACTCTCGCCTCGATCGTCGTACTCTGCTGAAGAATGCGTTGGTTGGTCTCGCCGCCGCGCCGGCTGTGGGCCTCATCCGCGAGTCGCAGGCAGCCGAAGTGCCACATCTCGACGAGAAAGATCCGCTCGCCGTAGCCATGGGCTATGTTAGCGACGCGAAGAAAGTTGAGCCAACCAAACAGCCGCAGTTCAAGCCTGGTGCCCATTGCGCGAATTGCCTGCAGTTGACGGGCAAGGAGGGCGACGAATGGCGCCCCTGCAATATTTTCGTAGGTAAAACCGTCAACGCCAAAGGCTGGTGCAAGGTGTGGGTACTGAAGCCCGGCGCAAAGGTCTGACGCAGAGCATTGTTTGTGCCGCCGGCGGGTTAGCAACTCCGAAAACTATTCAGGACATGCCTACAGACTGACGCGCTGACCGTACCCGGTCAGTTCGAGGTAGCCGCGGCCGATGCGTCGACCGGACTCATCCATGGCGATGACCGCACCTTCCCAGTAGATCGTTCCGGTGCTTCCGCGCGCATCGTTTTCCTGATCATCCATCAGCGGCAGCAGGGTGATCGTGCGTTCGCCGAGGCTGACTCGCCATTCGACAGGGTATTCTTTACCGGTGCGTGGTGAGCGCCAGCGACGTTTTGCAACCCATTCGATGCGGTCGGGTGCGAACACCGACGTGGGCGCATCCGGTCGCTCACGCAGCGTTCCTGCCGCCCAATGTTCCTGGCCCTTGGCATTGCGCATCTGAAATGCCATGAGCGCGCCACCGTCATCCAGATTGATGCCCACCCAGTCCCAACCCTGTGCCTGGGCATCGAGAATCGCGCTCGACCATTCGTGATCCAGCCATGCAACGCCCTTGATCTGGTGACGCCGCGAACCGACGGACAGCGTACCGCTGGTCTGTAGTTGCGGCAGCGTGTAGTAGTAACTCGCGGACAACGGCTGCGGACCCTTTTGGCTGTAGCCGTCACGCCCATGAATCAGCGGCGGCTGTGCCGCGGCAAAGTCGAACTCCAGCGCGAATGTTTTACTCAGCACACGGGCGCGATAACCGCCGCCATCCTTCGCACGTATCGACCAATCGTCGATGACCACGTCGAGCGCGCCCTCCTTGGCGGTTGCCAGACCGAATCCCGCGCGTGCCGACCGCTCATCCCGCAGCAATTGCCCTTGCTTCGTCTCACTCACGGCCGCGTGCGCAAACAGCAACTGACGCGCCGCGAACCGTGACGGGTTGTCTTCATCGATGCCAGGGCGCGACCTGAAGAATGTCACCTGAAACCCGAACTCCGCGCCCTGCTCGTCCTGCACTATGCCGGTGACGTACCACCACTCCGTGCGGAACGCCGGATGGCTGCCCTCATCGCGCGGGAACTGAATATGAGCGCCAGGCACCACATCGGGGAATACCACTTGGGGTGCGGCGAAGGAGGTGGCCGTGAGCAGGCAGAGGGACGCTATGCCGCAAGTCAGCCTTCGCAGGCGAGCCTGTCCGCCCAGTGGCCCTGCTCTGCCCGCTACGCTCACCAATCCTCCTTCACCGCGGCGACGACATCGCCGCTCATGGCGCGACGTCCGCTCAGAATCGCAATCAGCGCGGATGCACCGGCAACGACGGCACTCAGCACTGCGAGTGCCGTCCAGGGAATGAACACATCCATGCTCCAGTGAAATGACTGCCGATTGACGACATAGATCAGAATCATGCTGACAACAATTCCTGTCACCACGCCGATCGCCACACCCACGCTGCCAAGCAACAGTCCCTCGATGCCCAGCGTCGTCGCGATCTGCCTGCGTGTCAGCCCGATATAACGCAGCACACCGAACTCGCCGCGGCGTGCCAGCACCTGCGCACTGGTACTCGCGCTGATACCCAGCAGGCCAATCACGACGGCGACGATCTCGAGCAGGTAAGTCACAGCAAACGTCCGATCGAACACGGCGAGCGAGATCTTGCGTAACTCCTGCGGCACACGCAGATCGAAGGCCGCTGCTGCGGGAATCAGCTGGCGAATCTGCTTGATGACCTCGGCGATGGGCACCGCAGCGTCGGTCCAGACACCTACGGTGTTCACGGCCGAATCGCCGGTGAGCTTTTCATAGGTATCGCGTTGCATCAGCACTGCGCCGTTCTGATGTTCGTAGTCGCGCCACAAGCCGCGCACCGATGCCTCGACCCGGCGTCCGTTCAACGGCAGCGACAGCTTACTGCCGGGCTGCAGCCTGTAGAGATCGGCGGCGGCCTCGGAAATCCATACGGGAACGGTGTTCGCGGGCAACACCGCGTCGGTACGCCTCTCGATCCATATCACATCCTCGATCTGTGCGGGATCGAACGACCGCGCCACCAACGCCACCGCCGGACGTTCCGGATCGAGCGAGATCTGTGCGAAGCGACCCGTCTGCATGCGCTTTATCCCCGGCAACGAGCGCAGGCGTTCGATCGTTGCCGCATCGAAGAACGCGGTCTGGCCGACGTATCCAGCGCGCAGATACACATCCGCCGGCAGAATCTTTTGTGTCCAGGCGTCCAGCGAACTGCGGAAGGAAGTCACCATGATCAGCATGGCGACCATCAGGCTGAAGCTGACGACAATCGCAGCGACACTGAGCGTGACATAGCGCGCCGTGCCGATGAGATGGGCCACAGCAATCTGGAACGGTACGGCGCGTACTGCGGGCAGCATCAACAAGACCCGACGCACGATCGTCGCCACCGCCGTGACGCTGGCGAAAATCAGCAACGCAATGGAAGCGTAGCCCGGCAGCGGCAGCGTACCCAGGGGCGGCAACCACAGAATTGCCGCTGCGATCGCTACCAGCATCACGGACAGCACTCTGTGCGACACCACCTGTCCGCTGGCCACATCGCCGGACTTCAGCGCAGCCGCCGTGGGAATCTTGGTGGTTTCCCACGCCGGGCGTAGCGTGCCGGCAATCGCCGTCGCACAACCCAGCGAGGCAAATGCCAGCACTTCCAGCACGCTCAACTCCAAACGCACCGCGCCCGATCGAAAGTAGCCCGCCCCCATATCCGTCCCCAGCGATGCCAGTGCATAGCTCGCCGCGACCGCCCCCAGCACGATACCCACCATGGCGCCAAGCGCGCCGATAGCCGCACCGCTGCCGAGTGAAAACGCAATCTGCTGGCGATTCGTCACGCCCAGGGCATGCAGCAAGGCAAATTCCCGTCGACGACGCAGCACCGCAAGCGTCTGTGTCGAATAGACGAGAAATCCGCCGGTGAACAGCGCGACCAAAGCGAGCGCCGTCAGATTGGATCGATACGCGCTCGACAGCCGCAGCGCATCGCTCGTGGCCTCGCCCGGCGTCACGACGCGTGCATCGGCAGGCAGCAAGCCCCCAAGCGCAGCCCGCACTTGTTGTTCATTCGAACCCGCGGCCAGGCGCACGTTGATGCGTGAGAGCTTGCCTAGTTGCGCGAATTTCCATTGCGCCGTGGCGATATCGACGATGGCCGCGCGTTGCTCCAGCGCCTGCGACGGCAGAATGGCAGCGATGCGGAACGCGACCGACTGCAATCCCACCTGCAGCTCCAGCATGTCGCCCTGCCGGAGTTGCAACTCGCCTGCCGCATCGGCGCTGATGAACAACGCCTGCGGATCGAGCGCGCCCACCGAACCCTCCGACATCGTACCGGCCAACGTCGCAAGCGAGGGCTGCAACAGCCGCGATCGAAATGCATCGATACCGATGACTTTCAATGGGCGGCGTTGGTTAGCGAGCTTGGCCATGACTTCGACGAGGGGACTCGCGACTTCAATGCCGGGCACGCGCGCGACTGCCGGATAGATCGTTTCATCGAGGCCTGCAGGCCCTGCTTCCACAGCGAGATCGGCGACGCCGAACAGACTGCGCGCGGCGCGCGATACTTCATCCGCAGCGGCCCGATTGATCAGGTACACCGTGAAGCCGAGCGCCACCCCTAAGGCAATCGCCAGCACCGCCAGCACGGTGCGCCCC
>JAIBJL010000098.1 GCA_020029545.1 Gammaproteobacteria bacterium | reverse complement strand
CACGACTCATTTCGTCGATGCAGCGACACAAATCACGGTGTTCGACCTAACAGCAACTGCGTCACAGGGCGCCTACGGCACGCCTGATTTCGTGCAGCGGCGCGTGACCAGACGCGTGGGAGGAAATGTCTGGTCGTCTTTGTAATCTGGCGGAACCGTCCTTGCTCTGGTACGTTTACGTCCTTCCCCAGTCGACGTAAATACCGGAGCCGCCGCCATGGCCTTTACTCTCAAGCCTTTGCCTTTCCCCAAAGATTCCCTCGCGCCCACGATTTCGGCCAAGACCATCGATCATCACTACGGCAAGCATCATCAGACGTACGTGACCAAGCTCAATGAGCTGATCGCCGGCACACCGCACGAAAAGTCTGACCTTGAAACCATCATCAAGGCGACTGCGAAGGGCGAAGGCAAAGAGAAAAAGATTTTCAACAACGCGGCACAGGTCTGGAACCATGACTTCTTCTGGGACTCGCTGGCGCCGAACGGCGGGCAGAAGCCGCCGGAAAACATTGCGAAGTACCTTAACGATTCGTTCGGGTCGTTCGACAGCTTCCGCGACAAGTTCGTCGATGCCGCCATCAATCAGTTCGGCAGCGGCTGGGCCTGGCTGGTGCTGAAGAACGGCAAGTTCGACATCTCGACGACGTCGAATGCGGATTGTCCGATGACTTCCGGCATTCACGCGCTGTGGACCTGCGATGTATGGGAGCACGCGTACTACCTGGATCATCAGCAGAATCGCGCCGGCTTCGTGAAGGCAGTCATCGAGAATCTGACCAACTGGCAGTTCATCGGCCTGCGTCTCGCTCAGGCGAAGTGAAGCTGCGCGCGAGTGCATTGCACTTGCAGCCGGAAGGCAATCAATAAGAACGGGGCGGCTACGCCCCGTTCGCTTTTGCACATGCCGTTGAACCCGGCGGACAGATAACCAACCGGCGCTTGACGCCTGCCGGTACGTACTTCTGTCGCTTTCATTTAGTTGCGCCTGTCCTAAGCTTCTTTACGTCGCTCGGCCTGCCGCTGCGGCAACTATGCAAAGCCATGATGATCATCACGAAGCAGCAATTTACTGGTCCGCGGTAAGCCTGATTGTTTGCGAGGGGATCTCGATCGATCATGCAGCTCACCGCCTCGGCCTTGAAGCTGATCGATTGCGTGAAATCCTGGAGCGACGCCAGGAGCCGCTCTCGCCGTTGCCTTATCCCCCTACCCGTCCGATCCCTTCGTGCGCCAGTTGACTCGCGGCTGATCATCCCGCGCTCCGCGCATTCCGTTCCTTGACCCACCGGAAGGTCTCTGCGGGGACAACAGAACCCAACAAGCACTCAGTCAGGCGCCGACTTAATTGCGAGTCATTCTCGATTGAGAATAGAATGCAGCTCCTTCAGGCTGTATCGAACGCATTGCCGCGCTCGCTGAAACCCGCAAAGTCTTCCTATGTCGCTCCGATTGCCTCGCCTTGTTGCGCTCAGCTGCGCAGCCATTGCCTGTGTTGCCGCCTGCAGCCGTCAGCCGCCGGACGATCCACGCCGCCCGGTGGTCGCTGCCTACGCCGATCTGGTGCTTGCTGTATATGAGGACACCCTGACCACGGCCCGTGAACTGGATGCTGCAATTGACGCATTGGTTGCTAAACCCAGCGCGCAGACGCTTGAGGGCGCGCGCGAGAAATGGCGGAAAGCTCGCGTTTCCTATAGCCAGTCTGAAGCATTCCGGTTTTATGCCGGCCCGATTGACGGCCCGGGCGGGCCGGAAAGTCAGATCAATGGCTGGCCCATGGACGAGAACCACATCGATGCGGTCCGCAAGGATGCCTACATCGCCGCGCCGGGGCTCAATATCGTCGGAAATGTGCAGGCGTTTCCGGAAATCACGCCCGAACTGATCGCTGCGCAGAACGAGGCCGGCGGCGAGAAAAACATCGCCAGCGGTTATCACGCCATCGAATTTCTGCTCTGGGGCCAGGATCTGAACGATCCACCGACGTCGGCAGGTAATCGCCCGTTCACGGACTTCGTCGCCAGCGATGCCGGGAAAACCAGCGTCGAGGCACGTCGTGCAACCTATCTCAAAGCCGCATCGACATTGCTGTTGCGCGACCTGGAGTCCGTTGTCGTACAGTGGCGCGAACCGGCAGCCGGACAGCAGAACTATCGCAGCAAGCTGGTGAGCGGCGATGTCTACACCGGCCTCAAGCGCATGATCACCGGCATGGTAGCCCTGGCCGAGGTGGAAATGGCCGGCGAACGCATGAACGTGCCATTGCTGTCCGGCGATCAGGAAGAGGAGCAGTCCTGCTTCAGTGACACCACGGCCACCGACCTGCGCAACAATGCCACGGGCATCGAGAATGTGTACCTGGGTCGTTATCAACGACTGAACGGGCAAACGGTTTCCGGACCCACGCTGGCGGATCTCGTGAAGCAAACTGACCCGCGCGTCGCCACTGAAATGACTGAACGCCTGGCTCGCACACGGGAAGCGCTGGTGGCCATTCGCGATCCTTTCGATCGCGAAATTCAGCCGGACAATACGGCAGGTCAAGCGCGCGTACAGGCGGGTATCGATGCATTGCGCGCCGAAGCGCAATCGCTCACGCGCGTCGCCCAGTCGTTACAGATTTTCCTGTCGCCGATCGAGAGCAGTGGTGACTGACCTCAACTGTTGTCGCTTCAGAGCAAGACCGGGGAAAATGAAGAGCGTTGCCTTGGTTACTGTGACGCGCTCGCTCGCGGTGGTTGCCCTGCTGTCGCTCGCAACCGCGTGCCAGCGCGAATCGGTCGATACGCGCGAGTTGCTGGCAGCCGACTCGGGCGGGGGCACCTCCGTACAAGCCGACAATCGCAAGGCATTTTCCCAGCCTGCGGCCAATCTTGAGGTAAACCAGCGGGCCGAGTTCTTCATCGGCAACGCCTTCTTCAACAGCCCATGGGTCGTGGCGCCCGCTTCCGCTGGCGCACGCGATGGGCTCGGTCCTCTATTCAACGCGCGCAGTTGCGATGCCTGCCACAACAATGACGGGCGCGGACGTCCGCCGGAAAAGCCGGGCGAGCGACCGGTGTCGCTGGTCATACAGTTCGCCACACCGACACCGGGGGATAACAACCAGCCCGGCGCCGATCCACGCTATGGCGTGAACCTCAATCCGTTCGCGATCGGCACGATCAAGCCCGAAGGCAACGTGGCGATCGAGCATCGTGAGATCAAAGGCAAGTTCGCGGATGGCACCGCGTACACGCTGCTGGCACCCCAGTATCGATTCACCGAGTTGGCCTACGGCGAACTGGCGCATGACACCTCATTCTCGCCGCGTGTGGCACCTGCAGTGATCGGTTCCGGCCTGCTGGAAGCGATTACCGAAGCGCAGATTCTCGAACGCGCCGATCCGGACGATCGCGACGGCGACGGTATTTCCGGACGTCCCAATCATGTGTGGAATCGTCTGCTGAAGCGCACGGTGATCGGCCGTTTCGGCTGGAAACTCAATCAACCTGATATCGCGCATCAAACTGCGGCGGCGTTCTCCGCCGAAATAGGCATGTCGACTTCGCTGCGCCCGGACCAGAACTGCACCGCTGTGCAGCCCGAATGCGCGGCCGCGCCGACAGGCGGCTCGCCCGAAATCAGCGATGTGATTTTTGAACACATTGTGAGCTACCAACGCATGCTCGGCGTGCCGGTGCGACGTCATCTTGACGACAAGGAAACGCAACGAGGCGCACGCCTGTTCGTCGAGGCACAGTGTGCGGCCTGTCATCGACCGACCTTCGTGACCGGCGAAATCAACGGGGCACCCTGGTTGAGCAAGCAGACCATTCACCCGTTTACCGATCTGCTGCTGCACGACATGGGCGAACAGCTCGCTGATGGACGCGCCGATTTTGAAGCGACAGCGAGCGAATGGCGCACGCCGCCACTGTGGGGCTTAGGTCTGCAGAAGACCGTCAACGACCACACGCGCCTGCTGCACGACGGCCGCGCCCGCGATATCAATGAAGCCATTCTCTGGCATGGCGGAGAAGCACAACGGGCGCAGGACGCCTATCGAAACATGCCGCAGGCCGATCGCTCGGCGTTGCTCAGGTTCCTGGAGTCGTTGTGACTCGGAAGATCGATACGCAGCCGGCTCGCTTCAACCGCCGCCACTTCATTGCCGGCCTGGCTGCCGTTGCCGGCGTCGGTGCGATCGGTGGCATCTGGGCAACGCGCGGTTCGCGATTGCGCGGCACACTGTTCTCCGCATTCGAGAACGCACGCGGCGATCAGTTCGTCGGCGGCGTGCAGCTTGCGAGCGGTGACATCTTTGGTGCGCCCGTTCCGTTGCGCGCACATGGCTGCGCAGTTCATCCGCGTGACCGGGACCGTGTCGTGTTCTTCGCTCGCCGTCCCGGCACGCAAGCGTTTAACTTCCAGCATTCGACACTGCGGGTACACAAAATCTTCGAGACGCCGGCCGGCCGGCATCTTGCGGGACACGGCATATTCTCAGCCGACGGCGATTATCTATTCACACCCGAACATGATTACGAGCGCGTGCGCGGGATCGTCGCGGTGCGTGACACACGCGATTATTCGATCGTTGCCGAGATCGATACACGTGGCATCGATCCGCATGAAGTCGCCTGGCTGCCCGGACAGAAGCATCTGCTGGTAGCCAACGGCGGCATCATGACGCATCCGCGCAGCTTCCGCCGCAAGCTGAATATTCCGACGATGGACCCCTCGCTCTGTGTCATCGATGCCGACAACGGCACATGCCTGGAGCAATGGCGCTTGCCGGATCATCAGCTGAGTATTCGTCATCTGTCCGTCGCCGGCGATGGGCGCGCCGCCGTGGCACTGCAATACGAAGGCGATATCGCTGCCGCACCGTCAGTTGCGGCGCTCTACTATCCGGCATCGGCAAACCATCCGCGCAAAGGCCTGATCATGCTCGATGCGCCATTACCGAGCCGAATGTCGTTTCGTGCCTATGCTGCCAGTGTGTCCTTGAGTGCGTCGGCCGACGTCATCGCCGTCGCTTGTCCTTATGGCAATGGCGTCGCGTGCTGGTCCTTCAGTGAGGCACGTTATCTTGGATTCGTCGGCGGCATCGAGCCCTATGGTGTCGCAACGCTCGCCGATGGTGAGATTGCGATGTCGCAACGTGATGGCGAGGGGTTTGTTTTTGCACAGGCGCGTCGCACGCGACAGATCGCCTTACATGCCCAGGGGCCCCTGCGTTGGGACGATCACTGGGTGGCCGTCGATAGCTGAGGCATTTTCGTAGGTGGGGTCCGATGCGACCTACAAGGACGTAGGAAGTGGCGATTATTGTCGGGAACAATAATCGGCCGACCTACAGCCGTCAGAGCGCTACACCTGCAGACAGAAACTTCCGCGAGGCATGGCGAATCCACGGCATGCCCTGGTGTGGCGCCGTCGACGATGTTCGGTTACGCAATGTCGCTGACGGCGACTCGCCGAACAGCTGCTTGTAGTGACGCGCGAACAGGCTGAAATCCCAGATGCCGAAACGCGCGGCCGTCCTGGTGACGGTATCGACCGCCGGGTCCGCGGCCAGCAACGCAGCGCGGATCTCAGCCAGTTGGCGCAGCTTCAGCAGACGCATGGGGCCCACTTCAAAGTACTCCTGAAATACATTCCGCAGCGTTCGTTCGCTGACTTCCGCCGCGCGACAAAGATCGTCAATGAACAGCGGCTTGCCATTGCTGGCATTGATCAGCGCGAGCGAACGCGCAATGACGTCGGAACGCGAACGCATCGGTCGGCCGAAATGCCGCTCCTGGTGAGTGACATCGCGCTCCAGCGCCTGAGCTGCACTGGACATGATTTCCTGTTCGGCCGCACGCTCGGCCACCGGATCGATAAAGTTCACGGTGCCGTCAAGCGAGCACAAGCGGCCGACCATGGCCCGTAGCTTGTTAAGGTAGTGCAGGTCAGTGCGCGCGCGACTGCCGCGACCCTGGCGGGATCGATCATGCGCCACTTCGTGGAGCAGCGACTGCGTGCCATTGCCATCGCAGCGCACCGTAATGCCCGCCCAACGCGTCGTTTCGCGTGCGGCGAACGTAAATGGCTGGTCGCGTTTCAGAAATATAAAGGAGTTATCGTCCAGGGACTGGCCGTCGATACGAATTCGGCCCGGCGTCGTCATCGGCACGCCGAAGGTCAGCGTCTGCGGTGTGCCATCACCCGCGTAGGTGGCCGCGCCACCGATCTGCAATTGCTGCAATGACAAGTTGCCGACTGCCGTGACATTCAGCCACCAGTCGCTTTCGGGCCGCGCCGTCGGGACGAATCGTCCTGCGATGCCCTGGATCGAGTCGGCGAATTCGTCGAAGTCGCTGAACACTGCCTTCATGGAACAGTCTCCATCTGCGCTCGTGCCTCGCAGCCTGTCGGACTTAAGATTGATCTACTGCTTCGGTAGTGCCCGCGGCGGGGCGGCTGCTGATTTGTCGACAGACTCCATCGGTTTGAGCATGACCAGCCCCGGCTGGCTCTGCTCCGGTATTTCGGTCACCACCGGCGCCGGTACCGGCATCTTTGCGTACATTTCAGTGATCGTATGGAAAACGCGCAGGAATCCATCCAGCCCGATCACCATCGCCGCTACGGGCAACAGCGCACCGACAATTCCAATCACCCAGCGGGTCAAGGGGGGACGTTGGCGGTGGCGCTGCCGACTGAGCGCCATGTTCTCGTGAGCGCGCAGCTGTACCGCTTTCTGCAACTCGGATTGCGGGCGCTCGAAAGGCAGAATCCGGGCAGACGACAACCGGGACTCCATGGGGGCAGAAAGACGATCTTCGGAATGCTGACTCATGATTGCCCTGAAAAGCTCGAGCATCGAACCCATCGGACTGGTCCAATCGAGGGGCCAATCGGAGGAGCCAATCGGACCGCCATGAGTGTACCGCGCAGCGAGCAGACTCGGAAAGTACGACCGTCGCCGCAACGAGCCGTTCCGGGTTCCTTGCGGGTAGTCCTTGCGGAATCGACCCGCCCCCACATTGCGCTCAAAATGTCGCGCTGCGGTGGCCGCCGCGATCAAGGGAGTAATCGCCCCGTCGCTATTCAACCGACTGACAGCCACTGACCAGGGCATGGACCTGATGACAAATTGACGACGATCGGGAGAATTGCGACATTGCAGCGGCGCCGCAACGACAACAGGGATTTACAGGAATGTCATGCGCTTTCGATCCGGTCTTTTCGCATTGCTCTTATCCAGCCTCGCAACTCACGCGGGCGATGCGCCGCCGCCTGCCATCGCTGCTAAGTCGACAGCCGCCACCCCTGTCGCCAGCTGTATAGCGCGTTGCGAGAAAGCGGAAAGTACCTGCAGCACCCAGGTGCGTCGCGCACGCCAGGATTGCTCAAAGAAAGCGGCGAATGCCGGCCGCGACCCCATGCTGATGCGTCA
This sequence comes from Gammaproteobacteria bacterium, assembly GCA_020029545.1. GTDB lineage: Bacteria > Pseudomonadota > Gammaproteobacteria > Steroidobacterales > Steroidobacteraceae > Steroidobacter. Next base: position 5,099 of record JAIBJL010000098.1, on the reverse strand, counting down.
CGACTACACGATGTACTTTTGTGGCTATTTCGGTAGCCCGAGACATTGCGCCCGCGATCCGCTGTCCAGGGATTGCAGCAGCCGGTTCAACCGCCGACATGACCTGTGTATCGATACCATTCAGGACAACATCGCGGCACAGCGCTACGACTGTTTTCTGAACGAACGCGACGCACAGACTTTCTGTCGCGATGAATTGCGCGACTGCAAGGAAATCTGCGGCGGCTGATCCCGAACTCAATTCGAATACACCGCGCTGATCTGGGGAGTGGTGCTCGACTGGTTCGTCTGGCACGTCCTGCCGCAGGAACGCATGTTCATCGGAGCAACCATCGTCGTCGGTAGCGGCTTGTACGTGATCTACCGGGAAAACCTGCGCGACGCGACACTCAGGCCGGCAGCCGCAGATCCAGGCGCATCTTGATGTCGCAACGCGAGTAGCGCGCATCATTGACAGGCTCGGCGATGCAACCGTGGCTGAAGTACATGATCACAGCCGGCTGCAGCGCGCGCTGCGAATAGAGCGTGCAAGATCGCAGGCTGATTGCAGCAGCCGCTTGCCGACACCGCGGCCCCGATAGCGCTCGTCCACCGCCATTTTAGTCAACTCGAAGCTGTGCGCATCTTCAACCTTGAGCGCCACCGTGCCCACAACCTGCGCAGTTGCCAAGGCTTGAAGTCCTGGAACAGGACCAGCGACACGCCAATCAACACCATGCCTGCCGCGGAAATCGCCAGGAATGACAGGCGTTCACCCAGAAACAGCGCGCCCAGCAGCAATGCGACGATCGGATTCACCAGCGCATAGGTTGTCACCTTCTGCGCTGACACACGCGTCAGCAACCACAAATAGGCATTGAGGGCAACGATACTGCCGAACACGACCAGATAGGCCACGGCAACCAGCGAGGCCCACGACATGGCACTGACATCGAGTTCGGTCCATTCGTTATCGAGCGTCGCCATTGCCAGTTGAAACACGCCACCGGCAAACATCTGAGCACAGGTGAAGCTGAGCACAGTCTGAGCATTCGCCGCGCGCTTCTGCAGCAGCGTGCCGAAACTCCAACCGGTTGTCGCAGCAAGCATGGCGACCAGATACAACGGCCGAGCCGTTCCGGACAATTCGTGCGTATGCGTAACGATGATGACCACGCCAGCGAGGGCAATCGCGACACCTATCAGGGGCCGGGTGCCGGGCGCACGACGCGAAAAGAACATCCAGTCGAGTACCAGCACGAGCGCCGGCATGAAGGTCACGATCAATGCGGCAATGCCCGAAGGAATGCCTTGCTGGGCCCAGATGACAAAGCCGTTGCCGATGCCGGACAACAATACGCCGCAGAGCGCAGCCGTCGCATGATTGACACCCGCGAACACCTTGTCGCTGCGTATACGCAACCACACGTACATTAGTAACGCGGCAATCAGAAATCGCGCACCCCCGGCAATGAAAGGCGGCACGGTCTGAATGGCGATCGCGATCGCAAAATACGTCGTACCCCAGATCAGGTAGATGCAGGCAAATGCCGCGGCAACCGTGGCCGATACTGCAGCCAGGCCGGTGGTGGGTTTTGCGTTCATGCTGTCACTCTGACAGACGCGGTGGCAGCCAGTACAGATTCAGGTAGACTGACTATCGACCAGTACAGCACGGCAGCGGCGCTTTGGTCGCTTTGCGGCACCACTGGCCGATTGGGCAATGGCCGATGGGGATGGAGAGCATGTCAGCTCAGCAACATTTGCTCTATGAACGCGTCGCGCGTCAGGTTGAAGCACAGATCGCCACCGGCACGCTGCGTGCCGGTGATCGCATTCCATCGGTGCGTTCGATGAGTCGTACTGCGCGCGTCAGCATCTCGACGGTGGTACAGGCGTACATGCATCTGGAGAACACCGGACTCATCGAGGCCCGGCCGCAGTCGGGCTTCTATGTGCGACGCGTAGATCGCGAAGTCGCCGCGCAACCCCGCCCGAAAATTGTCCGCTCGCTACGCCCGACATCCGTCGCCGCGGAAGTGCTCGACATCTGCCGCGAAGCATTGACTCGTAGCGACATCGTGCCGCTGAATGGCGCTTTCACTTCGCCGGCGCTGTATCCGAATGGGCGTCTCAACAATCTGCTGCGCGAAGTGTTGCGCAAGCATCCGTTTCATGCCGGCGAACTGATACCGCCGCCGGGCGACGCGGAATTGCGCCGACAGATTGCCAAGCGCATGGCGCTCGCCGGAACGCCGACCGATCCTGCGCATGTGGTGATCACTGGCGGGGCGATGGATGCAGTGACTCTGACACTGCAAACGCTGTGCGAGCCCGGCGATACGGTACTGGTGGAATCGCCGACCTACTTCGGCCTGCTGCAGGCCATTGAGCACCAGCGACTGAAAGTGGTCGAAGTGCCCAATCATCCCGGCTCCGGCATCGATGTCGATGCCGTGCGTTCGCTGGCGAAAAGCACGCGTCTCGCGGCTGCCGTGCTGATGCCGAACTTCAACAATCCCACCGGGGCGTTGACATCCGATGACGCCAAGCGCGACATCGTCGCTGCGTTGACCGCATACGAAGTGCCCATCATCGAAGACGACATCTACGGCGACCTGCATTTCACGAGCGCGCGTCCGAGTTCGATGCGCGCCTTCGACGAGGCGGGGCTGGTGATTTCGTGCGGCTCGGTATCGAAAACAATTGCGCTGAGTTACCGGATCGGATGGGCCGTGTCGCCGCAATTTCATGCCGCCATCAGCCGCGCGAAATTCTTCTCGTCGGTCGCCTGTCCAACGCTGCAGCAGCGCGTACTTGCGCGTTACTACGCGAGCGGCGGTTACGACCGTTATCTGCGCCGCATGCGTGCCATGCTCGGCGCCAACGCCCAGAAGTTCATGGACGCGGTCATGCGCTATTTCCCATCGGGCACGCGCGTCGGCCGGCCCGCCGGCGGCATGGTCATCTGGGTCGAGTTGCCACGCAGCGTCGATGGCACCGAACTATTCGACAGTGCGCTGGCCAGTCGCATCGGCATCGCACCCGGCATGGTGTTTTCGGCCAAGGCCGACTATCGCAACTACATTCGGCTGAGCTGCGGCCTCCCCTGGACACCGACCATCGAACGCGCCATCGAAAAGCTCGGCCGACTGGTCAGCGACCTGGCGCGGGCCGCGGCTGCATGACCCTACTCGAACGCAACATTACTTCGTGCAAGAGCTGATCACTTCTTGCCAAACAGGGCGTCCAGATCCGCGCGTGCCTTGTCCGATGCGGACGGCTCGGGCGCGGAGGATGCTCCGCCGCCGAACAGCGTATCGAGCTCCGCCTTGGCTTTCGCCGCCGCGCTCAGACCGGCGTTCGACCAGGCATCCGTTTGTGGCGTGAAATAGTCGCAATAGTTGGCGCGCTGCTTATCCCGGACTTCTTCTGCGATGGGCTCGCGGCATTGCTTCGCAACCGTGACGTCATAAAAGCGGCACAGCTTGCAGACATGCAGTTCGGCATGGCACTGCCGACACTCATCCAGCCGCTGTAGCGGCAGGCTCAGTGCGGCAAGGGAAGCGCCGCAGCGCCAGCAGACGAGTTCGGACATCACCGCGTTGCAATTTCATCGTAACCACGCCCAAGAAACTGAATCAGGCAGATGCCATGACCGAAGGGATCGGCCAGCATCGCGATCTTGCCCCAGCTGTTGGTGCGCACCGGTCCTTCAAGTCGTGCACCGGCATTGCGCGCCTGATCGACTGCGCCATCGATTTCAGCGACCACGAAGTCCAGATGCACCGGCGTCCAATGTCGTGCATACGAGCGCAGGTGTCGGCTGGTACTCGATGCCACGGTGCCATTCGGCTTGGCGAGCAGGAAAATTGTCGAGGTGGCACCCAGCAGTTCGACGGCGTCGTGACCGAATTTGCGGCCGACCTCCAAGCCGAACGCCTTGGTGTAGAACTCGATACCGCGTTTCAGATCGTCGACATCGACATTGACTAGCAGGGACAGGGTCATGCGGTCTGATTCTCCATAGCGTCGGGTTGAAGCCCGACCTACTCTCGGAATGTCGGGTTCAATCCGACTGAATGCTAATGTCTGGTGACGATGATCGGGCTGCCGCGCGTGATCACCATCGTGTGTTCATACTGCGCCGAGCGCGTGCCCTGCGGGCCGTATAGCGTCCAGCCATCGCCGGCTTGCTCGGCGAGCGTGGTTTTCGTCGACAGAAACGGTTCGATCGTAATCACCATGCCTTCGCGCAACTGCCGAGTGTCTCGCGGATCGAAATAACCTGGAATGTGTTCGGGTGCCTCGTGCAGCGCCCGGCCCACGCCGTGACTGCCGAGATTGCGAATGATGCGGAAGCGGTGCGACTTCGCGACGCGCTCAATCGCTTTGCCGATCTGACTGAGATTCGCGCCCGCCCGAGCCTCTTGCGTCGCGCTGTCCAGCGCCAGGCGCGTCGCGTGACACAGCCGCGTCGCGACATCCGATGCGGGCGGGACGACACGCGTCCCACCGGTGTCCGCAAAATAGCCATCGAGTTCGGCCGACACATCGACATTGACGACATCGCCTTTCTCGATGCGGCGCAGGCCGGGAATGCCGTGCGCGGCTTCCTCGTTGATGCTGATGCAGGTCGCACCGGGGAAATTGTAGGCGAGCTGTGGCGCTGAGCGCGCACCGTGACCGGCAAGCCATTGCGCGCCCATGGCGTCGAGTTCCTGCGTTGTCATGCCAGGCTCGATCGCGTCCAGCATGTCTTGCAGCACTTTCGAGACGATGCGCCCGATGCGCTTCAGCCCCTCCAGATCGCTTTCGGAGTCGATGGTCATTCTTTATCACTCAACCTTGGCCAAGGTAGGCGAGTTTGCGGCTCATCTCCGAGACTGACAAGCGACGCTGCGACGTAGAAAAGATTGCAGCCGGTGAACTGCGGCGAGTGGCCGGCCAATCGCCGCTGCGCGCGGATGGGCTCGCGCGAGCCCTTGATAGAGTATTTGCACTGCCTGCTACCTATTTCGCCCCCCCAACGTCCCCACTCCGCAATGACGTCTGCCCAAATACCTTGACCCAGGACATCAGAGCGTATTGCGCCGTGCGGCCACCACGACGCAAACGTC
>JAIBJL010000001.1 GCA_020029545.1 Gammaproteobacteria bacterium | reverse complement strand
GCATGGCCTGTCGGGCTTCGATCTGGAAGTGGTGGAGTACGTCGACAGCTGACGGGCCACGGGCGACGGGCTACGGCCAGAGTAGAGGGCGTAAACGACCCGGGTGCGTGGCCGTGCTAGGTCACGGCATGACTGGTGTCACCGATCGAGCTGGCGGACCCGTTATACTGCTGACCCTTAAATCATCTCTGGCTCATCAGCTAGAGCGATGAAAGTAGCCTTCTGACCATTCGCTAATCACCACTCACTTCCCTTCCTACCCGGTTCTCATCCATGGACATCAAGACAATCGAAGGCGACCTGCAGGCCCGCGAACTGCGCTTTGCGGTCCTGGCCGCACGTTTCAACGATTTCATCGTGGACCAGTTGGTGCGCGGTGCGGTCGATTCGTTGCGCCGGCACGGAGCGACCGACAAGCAGATCGAAATCGTGCGTGCGCCCGGGGCTTTCGAGCTGCCGCTGGTCGCGCGCAAGCTGGCGCTGACCAAGCGTTATGACGCCATCATTGCGCTCGGCGCGGTCATCAAAGGGGCGACTGCGCACTTCGATTTCGTGGCGGGCGAGTGCGCCGGCGGCCTGGCGCGAGTGGCGCATGACACCGGCATTCCGGTCGCGTTTGGCGTGCTGACCACCGATACGATCGAGCAGGCCGTCGAGCGCGCCGGCACCAAGGCCGGCAACAAGGGTGCGGATGCCGCAGTGACGGCGATCGAACTCGCCAATCTGCTGCGCAGGATCGGGCAGTAGTTGCTCCGCCATGCGGTGAAAAGACGTCGCGCTGTGGTTAGGAGCCTCACAGGTCCTTCATGAACACACCGGTGGAGAAGAAGTCGACGCGTGGTACGCGCGGTCGATCGATCGCGCGCAAGCTGGCGATGCAGGCGCTGTATCAGTGGCAGCTGAACGCTCAGGATGCGCCGCTGATCGTGCGCGAGTACCTGGAAGGTGATGAAGCGCGCGGCGTGGATCGCGAGTACTTCGGTGAAATGGTACGCGGTTGCATCGCCGGGAGCGCGCAACTGGACGCAGCGATCGGCGGTTTGATCGATCGCCCGTTGGAGCAGCTCGATCCGGTCGAGCGGGCCATCCTCATGCTGGGTACGTTCGAATTGCAGCAGCGTCTCGACGTGCCCTATCGCGTGGTCATCAATGAAGGAGTGGATTTGTGCAAGCGTTTCGGCGGCACCGATGCGCACAAGTACGTCAACGCGGTGCTCGACCGCGCGGCAAAGCAATTTCGCAGCGCCGAGCAGGGATGACACGGTGACGGCGGTGACGGCGTTGCACTCATGAGCGACGGCGAATTCGACATCATCGCGAGATATTTCGACCGGCACGTGGCGCGAGAGGATGTGCTGCTCGGCATCGGTGACGATGCCGCGGTGCTGTCGCTGCCGGCCAATCGACGACTAGTGATCGCGATGGATACCCTCGTCGATGGCGTGCATTTCCCTAAAGGAACCGCCGCTGCGGATATCGGTTATCGCGCGCTTGCCGTTAATCTCAGCGATCTCGCCGCGATGGGTGCGCAGCCTGAGTGGATGACACTCTCGCTCTGCGCGCCGGTCTCGGACCCGGCATGGTTCGATGGATTTTCCCGCGGCTTGTTCGAGCTGGCTGATCGATACCAGGTGGCGCTGGTCGGCGGCGATACCGTCAAGGGGCCGCTGGCCGTGACGGTACAGATCGCCGGCACCGTAGAAGCCGATCGCTGGCTGACGCGCGCCGGTGCGCGTCCCGGCGATCTGCTGTTTGTGTCGGGAGTCCCTGGAGAGGCCGCGGCGGGTCTTGCCGTGATTCAAGGCAGTCTGCCTGTCACTTCCGCCACGCGGCATCTGCGGCAACGCTTCCTGCGGCCCGAACCGCGCGTGTCGCTCGGACGCTGCTTGCGCAATATGGCTACGGCAGCGATGGATGTTTCGGATGGCTTGCTCACCGATCTCGACAAGCTCGCCGGTGCGAGCGGTTGCGGTGCGCGCATCGACGTCGATGCGTTGCCGCTGTCCTCGGCATTGCTCGATACTTTCGCGCGCGATGCGTGCATCGATTACGCGCTGGCGGGTGGTGATGACTATGAGCTGCTGTTCACGATTCCGCCGCAGCGCGTGGTCGAATTGCCGTCCGACGTTGCGTGCACGCAGATCGGCGTGATGACGGAGCGCGAGGTGCAATGCTGGCGCGACGGCAACCCGTTCGTGCCGCGGCGTCGCGGTTACGATCACTTCGACATGTAATTCAATAGTTAAGGACAAGTACTCATCTATGGCGCGCATCAAATGGAGTGCGGAGCCACATATAATCCTGCGCGATCCGGTGCATTTTCTTGCGTTCGGTTTCGGTTCGGGCTTGAGTCCGGTAGCGCCAGGTACGATGGGCACGCTGATCGCCGTGCCCATCGTTTTGGTCGTCATGCAGTTCGGCCTGATCGTTCATTGCGTGTTTGCCTGCCTGGCCATTGCAGCGGGCATCTATCTCTGCGGCGAGAGCGCGCGGCGGTTGCAGGTTCACGATCACGGCGGCATCGTTTGGGATGAGATCTGCGGATATACCGTGACGATGTTGGCAGCTCCGCCACGCTGGTACTGGCTGCTGGCGGGATTTGTGTTATTCCGCTTTTTCGACATCGTCAAACCCTCGCCGATCCGGGAGGCCGATCACAGTCTCACCGGGGGACTGGGAATTATGCTGGATGACGTCATTGCAGGCGTTTTGGCTGCACTGATTCTGTATGGAATCCAGCTGATTCTCTGAACGTTCACCGATCCGCAATGGCGAATTCCCCGAGTGGCCTGATGGCACAGCGCAGTGCGACACGCGAGAAGCGTATTCCCGACAAAGTCGGAAAGTACGTCATCGTGAAAGAAGTCGGTCGCGGCAGCACCGGTGTCGTCTATCTGTCGCACGATCCGTACTATCGGCGCGACGTCGCTATCAAGGTCTATAACCTCGAGTCGCACGACGAAGAACGCGCGCGCGTCACTCGCAAGATGTTCCTATCCGAAGCGCACATGGTCGGCATGCTGCAGCATCCGAACATCCTGCCCATATTCGATGCCGGCGAAGAAAACGGTCACTACTACATCGTCACCGAGCATGTGCATGGCGCGCGCACGCTCGCAGCTTACTGCAAGCCCGACAATCTGCTGCCGCTCGATGACGTGGTCGAAATCGTCTACAAGTGCGCGAAGGCGCTGCACTATGCGCACAGTCGCGGCGTGATCCATCGCGATATCAAGCCATCGAACCTCATGCTGACGCAGGCGAACGACGTGCGCATCATCGATTTCGGCATTGCGCTGGTCGCCGACTCCGAGATCTCTCGCATCGAAGGCATCGCCGGCAGTCCGTCGTACATGTCGCCGGAGCAGGTGCAGTCGGCGGAGATCACGAATCGCTCCGATCTGTATTCGCTCGGTGCGGTGATGTACGAACTGCTCACCGGTTATCGTCCATTCCGCGGCGGCAACCTGTCGAAGCTGTTGCATCAGATTGTTTACGCGACCCCGCAGCCGATTCACTCACTGCGGCCGCAGATTCCCGAGTTGCTGGAAGACAGCGTCGCCAAGTCGCTGCAAAAAGATCCGGCCAAGCGCTATCGCAACGGTCTCGAACTGGCCGCCGATCTGACGCGTGTCCACCAGGCGCTGCGGGAGGGGACGTCGAAATTCGATCGTCAGGAGCAGTTTTCGATTCTGCGCACGCTGAAATTCTTCCATGATTTTTCACAGGCCGAGATCCTGGAGGTGCTGCGCGCCAGCACTTGGCAGGACTATGAGGCCAATGAGGAGATCGTCAAGGAAGGCGAGATGGACGATCGTTTCTACGTCATCGTCTCGGGCAGTGTGGCGGTCGTGCGCAATGCGCATGCCATGGGCCAGCTCGACGCCGGCGATTGCTTCGGTGAGACCAGTTACGTGCGCGGCGCCAAACGGCTCGCGACGATCAAGGCGCTCACCAATGTGACGCTGATGAAGGTGAGTTCGACGCTGCTGGAGCAGTCGTCGGCGGCGTGCCAACTGCGCTTCAACAAAGTGTTCCTGCACAGCCTCATCAGCCGGCTGCAGAGTCCGAACTGACGCCTGCGCGAAGCGCTTCAGGAAGCGGCAGCGCGCGCCGGTACGTTCCACCAGCGCGAAATCGCATTGTCCACGGAACTCGCATCGAGACGCGCCATCGCCAGACAGTCGTCGCGCGAGCCATGCTCGATGAACTGGTCGGGAATGCCCAGTTGCAGCATCGGCAGCGCGTGCCCATGGGCAGCAAGGCATTCGGCAATCGCGCTGCCGGCGCCGCCGGCGATGACATTCTCTTCGACCGTGACGAACGCCCGGTGCGAGTTCGCCAGTTGCAGCAGCAAAGCTTCATCGAGCGGCTTGACGAAGCGCAGATTGACCAACGTCGCATCCAGTCGTTCGGCGATGCGTTCGCACATTGCCACCATCGACCCGACTCCGATGATGACCAGCCCGCTGCGCCCTTCGCGGCGCAATTGCGCCTTGCCGATGGGCAGAGCCGTCATGGTCGATTGGATGGCGACCCCTGGACCCTGCCCGCGCGGGTAACGCACGGCTGCCGGCTTGCGGCACTGGGTCGCGGTGAACAGCATCTGGCGGCATTCGTTTTCGTCAGCCGGGGCCATGAGAACCAGATTCGGAATGCAGCGCAGGTAGGACAAATCGTAACTGCCCTGATGAGTGGCGCCATCGCCGCCCACCAGGCCGGCGCGATCGATCGCGAAAGTCACCGGCAGATTCTGCAAGGCGACGTCGTGAATCAGTTGATCGTATGCACGCTGCAGAAACGTGGAATAGATCGCAACGACTGGCAGCATGCCTTCACAGGCAAGGCCTGCGCCGAAGGTCACGGCATGCTGCTCGGCGATGGCGACGTCGAAGTAGCGATCGGGAAACTGCTTCGAGAACTCGACCATGCCCGAGCCTTCGCGCATCGCTGGCGTGATCGCCATCAGTCGCGGCTCCTGGGCAGCCATGTCGCACAGCCATTGCCCGAAGATCTGGGAATAGCTCGGGCCACTGGCCTTGTCCTTGAAGATCACGCCGCTCTTGGCATCGAACGGACCGGGACCATGCCATTTGATCGGATCGGCTTCGGCCGGTGCATAGCCTTTGCCTTTGCGCGTGATGACATGCAGGAATTGCGGTCCCTTCAGGTCACGCAGATTCTTCAGCGTCGCCACCAGCGCGGCGACATCGTGACCGTCGATCGGTCCGATATAGTTGAAACCCAACTCTTCGAAAATCGTCCCGGGTAACACCATGCCCTTGACGTGCTCTTCGGAGCGCCGCGCCAGTTCCCACACTGTCGGTACGCGGCGCAGCACTTTCTTGCCGCCTTCGCGCAGGCTTGCGTACAACTTGCCGGACAGCACACGCGCAAAGTAGTTGGAGAAAGCGCCGACGTTCTCCGAGATCGACATGTCGTTGTCGTTGAGGATCACCAGCATGTTCACATCCATGCTGCCGGCGTGATTCAGCGCTTCGAACGCCATTCCGGCACTCAATGCACCGTCGCCGATCACAGCGACGCAGCGCCGATCGATGCCCGCGCGTGCTGCGGCAATCGCCATGCCCAGTGCCGCGCTGATCGAGGTGCTGGAATGCCCAACACCGAAGGTGTCGTAGGTGCTTTCAGTTCGCGTCGGGAAGGGGGCCAGGCCGTCCTTGAACTTGATGGTGCGCAGCCGCTGGCTGCGCCCGGTCAGTACCTTGTGCGGATACGCCTGATGTCCCACATCCCAGACCAGCCGATCGTGTGGGGTGTCGTAGACATAGTGCAACGCGACGGTGAGTTCGACCGTGCCGAGCCCGGCGGCAAAATGGCCACCCATCTGGCTGACCGTATCGATCAGATACTGTCGTAATTCGTCCGCCACCACCGGCAGATCGGCGGCGGCAAGCGCACGCAAATCGGCCGGCGAGTGGATGCCCGGAAGCAACGGAATGGAGGGCTGCGTCATGCCGCGCAAGTGTACCGCAATCTCAAACGGGCAACGGACAACGGGCGACAGGCAACAGCCGAAAAGGCGCACCGATCATTCCGGCCGTCGCCCGTAATCCCGTCGCCCGTGGCCTATTTCCTAAACTAATTCTTCCGCAGTACCAGCCAGTCGCACAGCGCAGCCAGAGGCGCGGCCGCGGGTCCGATCGTTTCCAACGCCTCCAGCGCCCGGCGATGCAGCGACATCATGCGGGCGCGCGCGGCCTCGACGCCCGCCACGGCCGGATAAGTGGGTTTTGCATGCACCTGATCGGCGCCGGTTGCCTTACCCAGGAGCGCCGCATCGCCTTCGATATCGAGCAGGTCGTCCTGAATCTGAAAGGCGAGCCCCAGGTCGCGCGCATAGGAGTCGAGTGCGCGACGTACGGCATCGTTCAGATCCGGTACGCAGGCCGCCGCCATCATCACACTGGCGTGAATCAGCGCGCCCGTTTTACGGGCGTGCATCTCCTCGACCTCGGCCAGCGACAACTGCTTACCGTTCGCTTCCAGATCCAGGGCCTGACCGCCGGCCATGCCGCCCGTGCCGCTGCCGATCGCCAGCAACTCCACCAGGCGTAGCCGGATGCTGGCATCGCGCGGAATGCCGGATTCGCTCGCCAGCACCTGAAAGGCGAGCACCTGCAACGAATCGCCGACCAGAATGGCGGTCGCTTCGTCGAAGGCTTTGTGGCAGGTGGGACGCCCCCTGCGCAGGTCATCGTCGTCCATGGCCGGCAGATCGTCATGCACCAGCGAATAGGCATGAATGAATTCGACGGCGCAGGCGGCATCGTCGACGACAGCCTCGTTCAGACCGAGCGTGCAGGCGGTGGCATAAACGAGGGCCGGTCGCACCCGCTTGCCGGCACCGAGCACGCTGTAACGTTGTGCTTCGTGCAGGCGTGTCGGTTGGACGGTCGCCGGTGGCAGCCGGCGCGCCATTTCAGTCTCGACGCGGGCGCGCCAGGTGTCCAATTGCCGGCTGAAATCCGGATCGCGGGGAATGCTCACAGTTGTGCGGTCACTGGTCGGCGTCGAACGGCGCGGTGGCAAATTCATCGCCATCGCCCGACGCTTGGCCGGTCTTGCGCAGCAGGACCTCCACTTTCTGTTCCGCCTGCTTCAACGCACCCTGACACACGCGGGTGAGTTGCACGCCGCGCTCGAATTGGCGCAGCGATTCATCCAGCGACAGATCCCCTTGCTCGAGTTGCTCGACGATGGACTCCAGTTCGGTCAGCGAGCGCTCAAAGTCTGCAGGGCCGGCATCCGTGCTTGCCGTAACTGCCGTTGCTGTATCCGGTGCGGCGTTTTTGGGGTTCTTGCTCACGAGTCCGTCGATATCGGTAGTTTAGAAGGGGGTGGGATCAGGCGGCGGCAAGCTTGCACGTCGCGTCCGGAGCGGTCAATCGCCGCTGCCGCTTCACGACGCGCCGCACGCCACTCCGGTGACGTTGACTTGGCCGGCAGCGAAGGACTAGATTCCTGCTCAGGTTAGACCATGTCTAACAAGGCCTTTGCGAAGCAGGGCCTTTGTGAAAATTCCGCTACCTGTGTTTTTTCACACGATCGCGAGGCAGCGAATTGCGACAAGTTTTGCACTCGCACATTGGTGTGTCTGTGGGTTTTCTTCCACGTCTTCATTGAAGGGGCATTGCGATGAAAAATCTGAAAGGCAGCAGCACCGAGAAAAATCTGAAGGACGCGTTCGCCGGCGAGTCACAGGCCAACCGGCGTTACCTGTACTTTGCGGCGAAAGCCGATGTCGAGGGCTTCAACGATGTCGCGAGCGTGTTTCGTTCGACTGCCGAAGGCGAAACCGGCCACGCGCACGGTCATCTCGAATATCTCGAAGCGGTGGGCGACCCGGCAACCGGTTTGCCGATTGGCGAGACTTCGCTGAACCTCAAGGCGGCGATTGCCGGCGAAACCCATGAATACACGGACATGTATCCTGGCATGGCACGCCAGGCCCGCGACGAGGGCTTTGGAGAAATCGCTGACTGGTTCGAAACGCTGGCCAAGGCCGAGCGCTCGCACGCCAATCGCTTTCAGAAGGCGCTCGACGCGCTCTGACTGAAAAAAGGGCTGTGGGCTGGAGGCTGTGGGCTGTAGGTAGGAAGTTACCGCAGTCCTCAGCGTCCGCCGATCTGTGTTCCAGACACAGCTCGGCACTTCCTACATCCGTGTAGGTCGGCCGACGTGTGTTCCTGACACAGTTCGGCACTTCCTACATCCATGTAGGTCGGAGCGCGTCGGTGATGACCCGCTTGCGACGCTGGAAAGGCTGTGGGCTGTAGGTAGAGGCGGATTTACCTCAGTCCCCATCTTCGTTCGACCCACAGCCCACAGCCCACCGCCTAAATCGCCCGAACAAAGTGCCAGAAAATCCACCAGTATCCGCAACCCGTGAGGCCGCTGGCGCGCGCGAAGGAAGTCTCGAGGCGCCCACGCGTCACCCCATTGCCTGGCAAGATCCCGATTTTCTGAACGAGCAGTCGCTCTTCAAAGAGCTGGAACGGGTTTTCGATATCTGTCACGGCTGCCGGCGTTGTTTCAGCCTGTGCAACTCATTCCCGACGCTGTTCGACGCAGTGGACGAATCCAGCAGCGGTGAAGTCGAGGCCGTCGACAAGAAAGCCTACTGGGATGTCGTGGATCATTGTTATCTGTGCGACATGTGCTACATGACCAAGTGTCCCTACGTGCCGCCGCATCCCTGGAATGTCGATTTTCCGCACCTGATGCTGCGGGCCAAGGCGTTCAAGTTCAACAATCAGCCGGTATCGGCGCGCGATCGCATCCTGAGTTCGACCGACACGGTCGGCAATATCGCCGGCATTCCGGTCGTCGCGCAAATCGTCAACGCAGTGAACCGCACGCAGACGGGTCGTAAGCTGCTCGACAAGGCGTTGGGCGTGCACCCGCAGGCGCCGATCCCCGAGTATCACAGTCGCACGTATCGTCAACGGCACGTCGATCGCACGCCGTCCGCCACGCCGCAGGCCGCAGGCCGCACGCGCGGCCGCGTGGTGTTGTTCACGACCTGCTACGGCAACCGTAACGAGCCGGATCTGGGTGAGGATCTCGCGGCGGTGTTTGCGCACAATGGCATCGCAGTGAAGATTCTGCAGCAGGAACGGTGCTGCGGCATGCCGAAGCTGGAACTCGGCGACCTGCAAGCGATCGCTGCGTTCAAGGACAGCAACATTCCTGAACTGGCGGCCCAGGTCGATGCAGGTTGGGACATCGTGACGCCGATTCCTTCGTGTACGCTCATGTTCAAGCAGGAATTGCCGCTGCTGTTTCCCGACGACGCACAGGTACGGAAGGTGCGCGCGGCCATGTTCGATCCGTTCGAATATCTGTGGGCACGCCACAAAGCCGGCCTGTTGAAGACCGAATTCCCGCGACGGATCGGCAAAGTGAGCTATCACGTCGCCTGTCACCTGCGCGTGCAGAATATCGGCCTCAAAACCCGCGATGTGCTGATGCTGGTGCCGGGTACGCAGGTGGATGCCATCGAACGTTGCTCCGGTCACAACGGAACCTACGGGGTGAAAAGCGAGTACCGTGAGGTGTCGATGAAAATCGGCAAACCGGTGGTTCGACGCGTCGCCGACAGTGGCGCCGATCACTATGCCAGCGACTGCCCGATGGCCGGCCATCAGATCGAGTCCGGACTGGAACAGCCCACCGCACCCGAGCATCCGATGAAATTGTTGCGGATGGCCTACGGACTGTGACTATAAGCAGACTGGGACTGCATTGCTTGTGATCGCTTAAGCCCCATGCCGCACAAACTCACCCGCACCGATCTGATGAGCCTTGAGCAGTACTCGAGTTCGCGCAAGGCATTTCGTGCCCAGGTACTCGAACACAAGCGGGCGCGCAATGTCGGCATCGGTCCGAACGCGACGTGGTGTTTCGAAGACCGGATGACGATCCAATACCAGGTGCAGGAAATGCTGCGGATCGAGCGCATTTTCGAATCTGCCGGCATCGAGGACGAACTCAATGCCTATAACCCCCTGGTGCCCGACGGTGGCAACTGGAAGGCGACCTTCCTGATCGAGTTTCCCGATGCCGAGGAGCGTCGCGTGCGTCTGGGCATGCTGAAAGGCATCGAGGATCGCTGCTGGGTGCAGGTGGAGTCCGAGGCGCGTGTCTGGGCGGTCGCCGATGAAGACCTGGAGCGCGAGAACGACGAGAAGACCTCGGCAGTGCATTTTCTGCGCTTCGAGCTGACGCCGTCGATGGCCGCCAAGGTGAAGGCGGGTGGTGCCATCAGTGTCGGCATCGATCACGACAACTATCGGTACGAAGTGCGACCGCTGCCGGCGCTGTTCCGCGACTCGCTGGCACGCGATCTCACCTAAGTCCGACAGGCTCCTAGAGTCCTGAGCTTCCCGGCACCGTTCGCGACGTTTGCCGTCTGTCGCGGCGCGCGGGCGCCTGGGACGACGAATCGTTGTGGATTGTCTGTCGCGCCAGATTCGTTAGAATCCCCCGCGCCCGGCGCCCGGTCTGCAGCGAAGCACCGTCGAACCGCCGCTGCAACAAGCAAACGGCAAACGCCACACCCGGCGCCGCGCTCTCACGTTCCTCAAGTTTTTATCCGGATCTCAATGGCCCAGTCATATAACGCCGCCGATATCGAAGTACTGAGTGGACTGGATCCCGTGCGCCGCCGTCCAGGCATGTACACCGACACCAGTCGTCCCAATCACCTGGCCCATGAAGTCGTCGACAACTCGGTCGACGAAGCGCTCTCGGGGCACGCGAAGCGCATCGACGTCGTGCTGTACAAGGATGGTTCGCTGAGCGTGACGGACGATGGCCGCGGCATGCCGGTCGACATTCATCCGAAAGAAAAAGTCAGCGGCGTGGAGCTGATCCTGACGCGCCTGCACGCGGGCGGAAAATTCTCCGACAAGAACTACAAGTTCTCGGGCGGTTTACATGGTGTCGGCGTCTCAGTGGTGAATGCGCTGTCGAAGAATCTGGAATGCTGGATCAAGCGCGGCGGCAAGGAATACCACATCAGTTTTCGCGGCGGCAAACCGCATTCGAAGCTGCAGGTCGTCGGCGATGTCGGCAAGAACAACACCGGCACCACGGTGCGCTTCTGGCCAGATCCGCAGTATTTCGAAACGCCGGCTTTTGCGCTTCCGAAGCTGCGCCACATGCTGCGCGCCAAGGCCGTGTTGTGTGCGGGACTGCGCGTAACGCTGAAGATCGAACAGACCGGCGAACAGGAAGAGTGGCTGTACACCGGCGGTGTCACCGAATATCTGCGCGAATCGCTGGGCGAGGGCGAGTGGCTGCCACCGGAGATGTTCGCGGGCAGCATTGAAGGCGATCATGAAGCCGCGGAGTGGGCGCTTGCTTGGCGGCTCGACGACGGCTCACGTGTGGAAGAGAGTTACGTCAACCTGATTCCCACGCCTCAAGGCGGCACGCATGTCAACGGGCTGCGTATCGGTCTGAGCGATGCCGTTCGCGAGTTCTGCGAATTCCGCAACCTGCTGCCCAAGGGATTGAAACTGGCGCCGGAGGATGTGTGGGACGGCGTGAGTTACGTGCTGTCGGCCAAGATCAAGGAACCGCAGTTCGCCGGGCAGACGAAGGAGCGTTTGTCATCGCGCGAAACCGCGGCCTTCGTCTCCGGTGTGGTGAAGGACCAGTTCGGCCTGTACCTGAATCAGCATCCCGAGTCGGGTGAAAAGATTGCGCAACTCGCGATCTCCGGCGCGCAGGCGCGTCTCAAGGCGTCGAAGCTGGTGGCGCGCAAACGGGTCGTCAGCGGCCCGGCACTGCCTGGCAAGCTCGCCGACTGCACGGCGCAGGATCCCGAGCGCTCGGAACTGTTCCTCGTCGAAGGCGACTCGGCTGGCGGCTCGGCCAAGCAGGCGCGCGATCGGGAGTTTCAGGCGGTCATGCCGTTGCGCGGCAAGATTCTGAATACCTGGGAAGTCGAATCGGGCGAGATCCTGCAATCGCAGGAGGTGCATCACATCGCGATCGCCATTGGCGTCGATCCCGCATCGGAGAAGATCGCGGGCCTGCGCTATCACAAGATCTGCATTCTCGCCGACGCCGATTCGGACGGGCAGCATATCGCCACCCTGCTGTGCGCACTGTTCCTGCGTCACTTCCGGCCACTGGTGACGGCGGGCCACGTGTACGTCGCGATGCCGCCGCTGTATCGCGTCGATGTCGGCAAGCAGGTGTACTACGCACTCGACGATGCCGAGCGTGCCGGCATTCTGGATCGGATTACTGCGGAGAATCCGCGCGCGAAGCCCAGCGTCATGCGTTTCAAGGGGCTTGGCGAAATGAGTGCGTTGCAGCTGCGCGAGACCACGATGGCTCAGGAAACGCGGCGGCTGGTGCAACTGACCCTCGACGCGAAAGACGAAGCGGATCAGATGCTCGACATGCTGCTGGCGAAGAAACGGGCCGGTGACCGTCGCGAGTGGCTCGAGTCCAAAGGTAACCTGGCGCAGATCCTGGTTTGAGCAGAAGGTGAGTCGTGAGTGGTGAGTCGTGAATGGGCAGCGGCCCATCTCTTCCGACTCCGCCACACACCACTCACGATTCACTTTTCACATAGCACTTCTTCTTCCAACACACAGACATGCCCAGTCAACCGCCATTGAATTTCGAAGGCATCGAGCGCCAGCCACTTAAGGCATTTACCGAGAAGGCGTACCTCGACTACTCGATGTACGTGATTCTCGATCGCGCGCTGCCGCATGTCGGCGATGGGCTGAAACCGGTGCAGCGTCGCATCGTCTACGCGATGAGCGAGTTGGGACTGGCGGCGGGCGCCAAGCCCAAGAAGTCGGTGCGTACGATCGGCGAAGTCATCGGTAAGTTTCACCCGCATGGCGACTCGGCGTGTTACGAGGCGATGGTGTTGATGGCACAGGCGTTCTCCTACCGCTATCCGCTCGTGGACGGACAGGGGAATTTCGGTTCGCCGGACGACCCGAAGTCGTTCGCCGCGATGCGTTACACCGAATCGCGACTCACGAAGTATGCAGCGCTGCTGCTCTCGGAACTCGGACAGGGGACGGTCGACTGGGCGCCCAATTTCGATGGCACGCTCGAAGAGCCTCTCTTGCTGCCGGCACGCGTGCCCAACGTGCTGCTCAACGGCGCATCGGGTATTGCCGTCGGCATGGCCACGGACATTCCGCCGCACAATCTGCGCGAAGTCGTGAACGCGGCGATCCTGTTGCTCGATGAGCCGGAGTCGACGTTGAGCGAGCTGTGCCGGATTGTGAAAGGTCCGGACTTCCCCACCGGCGCGGAGATCATTTCATCGCGTGCCGAGATCAAGCAGCTGTACGAATCCGGCGGCGGTTCGATCCGCGCCCGTGCCGTCTACGAAGTGGAAGACGGCGACATCATCATCACGCAGCTGCCATACCAGGTGTCGGGAGCGCGCATTCAGGAGCAGATCGCGGCGCAGATGAACGCCAAGAAGCTGCCGATGGTCGAGGACATTCGCGACGAGTCCGACCACGAGCATCCGACGCGCCTGGTGATCGTGCCTCGCTCCAATCGCGTCGATGTCGAGCAGCTGATGGCGCATTTGTTCGCGACCACGGATCTCGAACGCACGCATCGCGTCAATCTGAACATCATCGGTCTCGACGGGCGTCCGCGCGTCATGGGTCTGAAGGAGTTGCTGGAGGAGTGGCTGAAGTTTCGCGTCGATACGGTCACCCGCCGACTGACCTGGCGCCTGCAGAAGCTCGATGCCCGCCTGCACGTCCTGGATGGCTTGCTGATCGCCTATCTGAATCTGGATGAGGTGATCCGCATCATTCGTCATGAGGAAGAGCCGAAGCCGGTGTTGATGCAGCGCTTCGAACTCTCGGAGATCCAGGCGGAAGCCATTCTCGAGACCAAGTTGCGTCATCTCGCCAGGCTCGAGGAAATGAAGATTCGCGGCGAGCAGAAGCAGCTGTCGGACGAACGCGATGAGATTCACAAGATTCTCCAGAGCAAGGCGCGCTTGAAGAAGCTGGTACGCGAGGAACTGACCAGCGACGCCGCGACGTACGGCGATGCCCGCCGCAGCAAGATCGTCGAGCGCGCCGCGGCACAGGCGATCAGCGAAGCCGACCTGGTCGTCAGCGAACCGATGACGGTGGTCTTGTCGGAGCGCGGCTGGGTGCGTGCCGCGAAAGGACACGACCTCGATCCGCGTTCGCTGTCGTACAAGACCGGCGATGCATTTCAGTCGGCCGCGCGTGGCCGCAGTACCCAGCTCGCCGTATTTCTCGACAGTACCGGCCGCGCCTACAGCCTGATTGCGCATTCGTTGCCATCGGCACGCGGACAGGGCGAACCGCTGTCGGGTCGGTTGGATCCGCCGGACGGCGCGACGTTTGCGGGCGTCATGATCGGCGAACCGCAGGATCGCTACGTGATCGCTTCCGATGCCGGTTATGGCTTCGTCGTGAAGCTCGAAGAACTGCACTCGCGCAATCGCGCCGGCAAGCTGGTGCTGAAAGTGCCGGAACAGTCCGGCGTCCTCGCGCCCGCCCCGGTGACTACCGATGACGCGCTGCTCTGCGCCGTCAGCAACGATGGCAAGCTGCTGGCCTTCAAAGTGACGGATCTGCCCGAGCTGCCGCGCGGCAAGGGCAACAAGATCTTTGGTTTGTCGGCAAAGAAAGTGGCAACGCGCGAGGAATTCCTTGCCGCGATTGCCGTCGTCGCGCCGACACAGAATCTCATCGTGCGCTCGGGCGAACGCAAGATGACGCTCAAGTTCAGCGAGCTGAAGGATTACCAGGGCGAACGCGCGCAGCGCGGCGCGGTGCTGCCTAGAGGCTGGCGCAAGGTGGAAGGACTGGAGACGGAGGGCTAGCGCATCGCGCAAGCCCGGCGACGGGGAATAGGCTACGGGTAACGGGCTACGGGCTACGGCCAGAATTTTCTCTGACGGTCGAAGCACCCGGTATTACACAGCGCGAGGAGTGATCTCGTTCTTCTGGCCGTCGCCTGTAGCCCGTCGCCCGTCACCAGCGCCGCAGGCGCTCTCACACGTACGCATCAAAGCAGTTGGGGTGAGGCGAGACCGCAGCAAGTTGCTGCGAAAGAGCGCTGTGCGCAACCCCTCGCCCGCGCTACGCACGACCTCTCCCCAAGGAGAGGTAAAGATCTGGCCGTCGCCTGTAGCCCGTCGCCCGTCACCAGCGCCGACAGGCGCTCTCACCCCATCACCACCTGTTCGGGTTCATTCACGAAGTAGCCCTGGATGAACTCGATGCCGAGTTGCCACAGCACGGCCATGGTGTTGGCGTCTTCGACGCGTTCGGCAATCGTTCTTACGCTCTGCCCACGAGCCTGATCGACAAGTTCACGAACTTTCTGCTGAATCGCCGGATCGACGGCGAGTCCCTGCATCAGCGTGCCGTCGATCTTGATGTAGTTGGCCGGGAGCTGGGCGAGCAATCGCGAGGGGTCGCGCCCGGCGCCGAAATGCTCCAAGGCAAACTGAAAGCCTGCCTTGCGCAGCGCACTCGCCAGCTCATTGGTATCGGCAAGATATTCCGTGGCGACCTGTTCGCTCACCTGGAACACGATGCGCGAGGGCTCGATGCGCGTGGCCTTGAGCTGGTTGGAAAGCCATTGCACCAGGGATTTGTCGCGGACCGAATCGCGCGACAGGCGCACGAACAATTCCTTGACAGGGCGGTTGGCGCAGACGGTCATGGCGGAGGCGAGAATCCAGCGATCGATATTCTTCATCAGGTCGTTGCGTTCGGCCGCTGCCATGAATTCGGCGGGCAGCAGCTCGTCGCCCTGCTCATCGACCATGCGCACCAGGACGTCGAACATGCCGTGGTCTTCGCCCAGCAGGCTCGCGATCGGTTGCTGCATCAGGCGGAAACGATTCTCCATGAGTGCCGCTTTGATGCGTTTCATCCAGATTTCATCGGCCGCCTGCTGCTTGGTGTCTTCGTCCTGGTGATCGATCAGCTGGAAGCGGTTGCCACCGGCCTGTTGCGCACCGCGGCGTGCGGCGATCGCGTCGGTCAGCGAGACCGCCGGGTCCGGGTTGCGCGGATCGATGCTGCCCATACCGACACTGCACGTGCATGAAATCTGCTTGTCACCCACGCGAAATACCGTCAGGGCGACTTTGCGCATCAGGTTGGTAGCCCAGATCTCGATGTCGCGCGCGGTGCCGCGTTCCATGAGAATCATGAAGGCGCCGTCCCCGAAGCGGCCGATGAGATCGTTCGTCTGTCGGGTCTCGCTCACGATGCCGGCGAACTGGCCGGCGAATTCTTCCGTGTGCAAGGGCCCGATGTCGTCGCAGATCGCGCCAAGCTTGTCCGGCTCGACGGACACCAGTTGTCGCACACCCGCCTTGATCGGTTGGGTCAGCGCCTGCAGGACGCGCTCGGTAAAAAAGCGCCGCTGCAGCGTACCGGTCGCGGCGTCGTGCTCGAGGGCATCGTTCAGTTGCTCATTCAACGTGCCGCTGTCGCGTTTCTTGGCGGGCACACACAGGCGCACCGCCGGGTCACCGTCAAATTCGGCAGGTGAGAGTTCGAGTTCGAGTTGCACAGTGGAGCCATCGCTGAGCAAGGCGCCGGCACGCAGCGAGTGGTCCTGCCACTTGCCCTGCAGGCACGCGACCAGCGCTCCTTTGATCGCTGCATGCGCCTCGCTGTCGAAGGCATCCATCAATGGCGTACCGACGATCGAGTCGGCATCCGGAAAGCCGTACAGTTCCAGCCAGGCCGGATTCACGTCGACGACGATGCCTTCCTGCACATGGGCGATGGCATCCGCCGAACCGGCCATGAACGACTTGAGCTGATCGCGGTATTCGCGCGCCGAACTCAAGGTGCTGTTGAGCGTGCGTGCCTGGCGGTGGGCTTCGAGTTCGCGGGTGACCACGGCCTGCAGGCGCGCAGTGTTCTTGAGCGTGACGACATCGCGAGCCCCCTGGGCCATCGCGGCAGCGATGATGTCCTCATCCACCTGTTCGCGCGCCATCAATACCGGGATGGTGGCATCGAACTGCTTGCGGACCGCCATCACCTTGGCCGTGTCGGCAGCGTCCGGCCCGACGAACGCGATCAGCATGTGGGCAGTGACATGGCCCAGCGCATCGCCCAGTTCGTTGAGGTCGCGAATCCAGGTACAACGCACCGCGTGACCGGCATTGCGCAGCGTACTGTTGATGGCCTCCACGTTGTCCTGATGGCGGGTCAGGACAATCATCGGCACGGCGCCTTGCTCAGCCAAGCGAAACTCCTCGAAATGACTTAAGCGGTGTCAGGCTGCGAAGCCTACCTTAAAGGTCGATTCGGGGCCCGATTCTACGGTCCGCGGCGTTAGCGGTATCCATGCTGCGTCACACAAGCGGCGTCTTCGATGCCTCGCCCGCGATTTCCCTGACCAGCTTCGGGACCAGATACCCGGGCAGGCGGGCCAGCAGGCCGGCATACAGGGATCGCGCACCAGCCTCTTCCACGTCGAAATGTGCAGCGCCCTGGACCCGGTCCAGCATGTGCAGGTAGTAAGGTAAAACATGCATGGCGAACAGGCGTTCGCTCAATTCCGCCAGAGCGTCGACCGAGTCGTTGACTCCGCGCAGCAGCACCGATTGATTCAGCAGCGTCACGCCCGCATCGGCCAGATCGCGGCAGGCTCGCTCGACCTCGACATCCAGTTCGCGGGCATGATTGGCGTGGATCACCACGACTTTCTGCAGCGACACGCCGGACAGCCAGCGCCGCAGGCCCGCATCGATGCGCTCGGGCAGCACGATCGGGTAGCGAGTGTGAATGCGCAGTCGTCGGACCTGCGGCAGGTCGCGCAGCGCCTCCGTCAGCTGGGTCAGCCGCCGATCGCTCAGGCTGAGGGGGTCGCCGCCACTCAGAATGATCTCAGTGATGGACGGATCGCGGCGCAACTGCTCGATGGTCGTCTGCCAGCCGCCGCCCAGTGCCGATTCCTCGTCGTAGGGGAAGTGACGCCGAAAGCAGTAGCGACAGTGAACGGCGCAGGCGCCGGTGGCCACGACCAGGGCGCGAGCCTGGTACTTATGCAGCATCCCCGGCCCGGTGCGGGCCGCCATATCGCCCACGGGATCGGCGACATAGCCGGCCACGGATTGCAGTTCCGGCGCCATCGGCAGTACTTGCAGCAGCAACGGATCGTACGGATCGCCCTGACGCATGCGTGCCACGAAACTACGCGGTACCCGCAACGGAAACTGTGCGCTCGCGGCGATCGCCGGTGCGATCAGCGCCGGATCAAGCTTCAGCAACTCGCACAGTTCGGCCGGGCTGCTGACCGCATCCGCGAGCAATTGTTGCCAGCGCACAGGCGGTGGAGTCGGCGTGATCGGTGTCGGCGAACTCGGTTCCGCCAGTGGCATCGGCATAAATTTCCCTGTGGAGGAGCTTGCGGCTATCATCTGCGCCCTTCGCGGGCCGCAGTTGATCTCGACCCGTATTTTCTCAGCAATGGACGATGGTTCCAAATGGGCAATGTCTCTACCAGTGAATTCAAGTCGGGCGTCAAGATCATTCTCGACAACGATCCGTATTCGATCGTCGAGAACGAAATGGTCAAGCCCGGCAAGGGCCAGGCCTTCAACCGCGTCAAGGTTCGCAATCTGAAGAACGGCAAGGTCATCGAACGCACGTTCAAGTCCGGCGATTCGGTGGAAACCGCCGACGTGGTCGAGACCGAGATGCAGTATCTCTATACCGACGGTGAATTCTGGCACTTCATGGTGCCGGACAACTTCGAACAATACACCGCCGGTAAGGAAGCGCTGGGCGACGGTGCCATCTGGCTGAAGGATGGCATGAGCTGCACGGTCATGCTGTGGAATGGTGTGCCGCTCAACGTGACACCGCCATCGCACGTCGAACTCAAAGTCATCGAGACCGATCCTGGTGCGCGCGGCGATACCGCCACCGGCGGCAGCAAGCCGGCGAAGCTTGAGAGCGGCGCGACGGTTCGCGTACCGCTGTTCATCAGCGAAGGCGAAGTGATCCGCGTCGACACCCGCAGCGGTGAGTACATTGCGCGAGCGAAAGGATAACGGCAGCGGAGCTGCCGGGCTGCGGGTAAGAACCGCGCGGACGCGGCTGGTAAGCGGGTAAGAACCGCTGTCGCGGCTGGTCAGAACGACCTTCCGGATCTTTATCTGGCCAGCTTACCAGCCGCGTCCGCGGTTCTTACCCACCGTGTGTCTGACCTGGCTCGCCATGGCGAGAGACTTACGCGCGATCGAACGGAAACGCCAGCACCTCGTCGATGTGCTGTGCCTGGATGGCGCACATGACGAGCCGGTCGAAGCCCAAGGCCACGCCGGAGCAATCTGGGATGCCGGCATTCAATGCGGCAAGGAACGCCTTGTCGATGGGCACCGCCGGCAAGCCGCGCCGGTCGCGCTCGACCAGGTCCTGTTCGAAGCGCCGCCGTTGTTCTGCGACGTTCGCCAGTTCGTGAAAGCCATTGGCGAGTTCGATGCCGTCGAGATAGGCCTCGAAGCGTGAGGCCACGCGGCCGCGGATCTGCGCCAGCGCTGCCTGCGATGCCGGATAGTCGTAAATGAACGTGAGACGATCGTGGCCTAGCTGCGGTCCGACCAGCGTACTCATGATCAGATCCAGACAACCATCGCGATCGGCCTGTAGCGATGCAGGTACATCGACGCCCGCGCTTTGCAGTCGCGCGATCAATACGGCCGTCGGATCGTCGAGTGCGTCGACGCCGGCATGCAACTGCACGGCATCGCGATAACTCAGGCGCTCGGCGCGGTCGAAATGCCGGGAGGGCGGCAGCAACGTGGCGACCAGCCGTTCGACATCGGCCATCAACGCGTGATGATCGATACCGACGCGGTACCACTCCACCAGCGTGAATTCCGGGTTGTGCCAGCGTCCCGACTCTGCATCGCGATAGGCCCGGCAGATTTGCCAGATGTCGCCGCAACCTGCTGCCAGCAGCCGTTTCATGGCGTATTCGGGCGAGGTCTGCAGGAATCGGCGTTGGTGCGACGCCGTGCTTTCGATGCTGGCGAGATGCACATCCGTCACCGCGGCCACGCTCAGGGTCGGTGTCTCGACTTCCAGTGCACGCGTTGCGGTGAAGTATTCGCGTGCGGCGCGCAACATGCGGGCCCGGACCTCCAGCGTGGCGATGCTTGCGGTGGGCTGCCAGAGCGTCATGGGCTCACGCTTATTCGCTGCGGACGTCACGAGCGGGCACGGCTGATCGTCTGACCGAGTTGCACCGTGGCCTGCGGCACCATGGTGCTCAGCCATTGCACGCAATCGCGCTGAAACAGCAGCACGACGGTCGAGCCCATGTTGAAACGCGCCAACTCATCGCCTTTCGCAAAGTCGCGACCGACGCCGGCGGTGATCACGCGTGCGCTTTTACGCGGTCGCGGCGGTGGATTGATTTCACCGCAGTAGACAGTTTCCATGCTGCCCACGAACAACGCGCCGACCAGGATCACGGCCATGCGGCCGATCGTGGTGTCGAACTCGCAGATCGCCCGTTCGTTGCGCGCAAACACTCGTGGCACGGCGCGAGCCGTCGACGCATTCACGCTGAACAGGTCGCCTGGCACATAGACCGTGCTGCGCAAGCTGCCGGCGAACGGCATATGAATGCGATGATAGTTGTACGGGGCGAGATAGATGCACGCGAAGCTGCCGTCGCGATAGGCGGCGACCGCTTCGGCATTCGCCGCCAGCAGTTCAGCGAGGGCGTACGTCTGGCCCTTGGCCTGGATGAGCGTTTCGCCATGCACTGGACCGCATTGACTGACGGTGCCGTCGACCGGACTGACGATGGCGTCGGGCTCACCGGCGATCGCGCGCGCGCCCGGACGCAAGGGACGCGTGAAGAAATCATTGAAGCTGCGATAGGCCAGCGGGTCCGATTGCGCCGCCTCGGCCATGTTGACCTGGTAGCCGCGCAGGAAGTTCGCGATCAGCAAACGCTTGATCCTCGGCGACTCGATACGCATCACCCGATAGATCATCCGTGACAGGGCTTGCTTGGGCAGCACGTATTGTAGGGCGGCAAACAGGCGATCACCGAGGGTGACGTCAGAAACGACTTCGGGCATGAGTATCCTTGATAGGAAATGGGGCTGGGAGGGAAGGGTGCCGGCTGGGGAGCAAAGGCTAAGAACCGCGCGCAGAGGGTGCAAAGTCGCTGCAGAGTCGCTAATGAGCGCCGGCTACTTTGCGGACGCAATGCGGCTGTAGTCGGCGACGATCAGGTCGGTGACATGCGGCGCGGAAAATACCGCGCGCATCGCACCTTGCGGATCGAGCACCAAAATCACTGCCGAATGGTCCACCGAATAGTCGCCGTTCGGCAGGGTGTTCTTGGCGACCGGTACGCCCATGGCGCGAGTTAGTTCCGCGACGGCTGCGGGCGTGCCGGTCAAGCCGGTGAAGGTCGGACTGAAGAACTTCACATACGAAGCGAGCTGCGCGGGTGTGTCGCGTTCCGGATCGACCGAGACCAGCACCACTTGCGGCACGGGTGGTGCGCTCGATGCCGCAGACTTCTCCATCAAGCGCTTCTCCACCTGGGCCAGCATGCCGAGGGTCGTCGGGCAGACATCAGGACAGCGGGTGAAGCCGAAGAACAGCAGCGACCAGTGGCCGTCGAGCTTCGAGTTGTCGAATGCCGCGCCGGATTGATCGAGCAGCGAAAACGCCGGCAGCGGACGGGGCGGTTGCAACAGCGTCGCCTTCGCCAGGCCCAGATCGACCTGTCGACCCGGAGCCAAAAGCATGCGCGCCACCAGCATCCCTGCGGCAATAGCTACAATGGCGACAACTGCCGTCACAACAAGGGATCGTGCGCGGGACATCAGCACTCCTGTCAACAGCCCACAAGTATCGCATGCGATCCCATCGGAAACACCGTGCCCGACAAATCCCGACCCGCCAATTCAGGAACGCGTACCGACACCTCAGTCACAGCGCAGACCGTGGCGCAATTGATTCGCCTGGGTGCGCAGCGATTCACCCAGGCAAGGCTCTGGTTCGGCCACGGTAGCGACAATGCCGCGGACGAAGCTGCGGAGCTGGTGTTGTTCGGAGCGGGATTGAAGCATGAGGACGCGCCAGCGATCTACGGGCAAGTGCTGAGCGAGGCGCAGCGCACCCGCGTGCTGTCGTTGTTCGACCGTCGGATCGCGGAGCGTGTGCCGGCAGCCTACCTGACGAATCGCATGTGGTTCGCCGGCCATGAGTTCTTCGTAGACGCGCGAGTGCTGGTGCCGCGCTCGGCGATTGCCGAACTGATCGATCGTCGCTTCGAACCCTGGATCGATGCGCAGCGCATCGCGACGGTACTCGATATCGGTACCGGTTCTGGCTGTATTGCGATTGCAACGGCCCTGGCGTTGCCTGACGCGCGAGTGGATGCCGCGGATATCTCGACCGACGCGCTGGCAGTCACCGCCATCAATATCGAGCGGCATGGACTTCAGGATCGGGTTCGCGGCGTACCGTCCGATGTGTTCAGCGCTGTGAGCGACCGGCGTTACGACGTCATCGTCAGCAATCCGCCGTACGTGGGCAGCGAGGAAATGGCCGGTTTGCCGCAGGAATATCACTGCGAACCGGTAGTGGGTTTGTTCGGCGGCTCCACTGGGCTCGATATCGTGCGACGGATTCTGGTCGAGGCAGCGGACCACTTGCAGCCGCGCGGCGTGCTGATCGTCGAGGTCGGCAATTCTGCAGACGCATTGGAGCAGACCTATCCTGAAGCGCCTTTCGTGTGGTTGGAATTCGAGCGTGGCGATGGCGGTGTGTTCGTGTTGACCGCCGAACAACTCACCGCTTATCGCGACTACTTTGCGGCAGGTTCCGCCGCTTGATCGATGGCCGCGACGACCTGCAGCACGGTCTCGTGAAGGGCCGCGGAAAACCCGGCACCGGGCGGGGGCGCCGCAGTATCATGTCGGCCGACGCTGAGGTCTTAAATTGCGATCGATATGTCAGGAAACACGTTCGGCAAGCTGTTCACGGTCACGACCTTCGGCGAGAGCCACGGCATTGCGCTCGGCGCCATCGTCGATGGCTGTCCGCCGGGCATGACGCTGTCGGAAGCGGACATTCAGCCCGACCTGGAACGCCGTCGCACCGGCACCTCGCGTTTCACCAGTCAACGCAAGGAAGGCGACCGGATAAAGATCCTGTCTGGCGTATTCGAAGGGCGGACGACCGGCACGCCGATCGGCCTGCTGATCGAGAACGAAGATCAGCGCTCGCGCGATTACGAGAAGATCAAGGATCGATTCCGCCCGGGCCACGCCGATTACACCTATCAGCAGAAGTACGGTTTTCGCGACTATCGCGGCGGTGGGCGATCATCGGCGCGCGAAACCGTCATGCGCGTCGCGGCCGGCGCGATTGCCCGCAAGTATCTGCGCGAACGACTCGGTGTGACGATTTACGGGTATCTCGCGCAGCTCGGCCCGCTGCGGCTTGAGGTGAAGGATGCGCTGGCGGCCTACGACAATCCCTTTTTCAGTCCCGATCCGTCGCGCCTCGCCGAACTCGAAGCGTATATGGTGGACCTGCGTCGCGAAGGCGATTCGGTGGGTGCGCGGGTGAACGTGATTGCGACCGGCGTGCCGCCGGGGCTGGGCGAACCGGTGTTCGATCGACTCGATGCCGACATCGCTTACGCCATGATGAGCATCAACGCCGTGAAGGGTGTCGAGATCGGCGCCGGCTTTGCCGCGATCGAACAGAAGGGCAGCGTGCATCGCGATGAATTGACGCCGCGGGGTTTCCGTTCCAACCAGGCGGGCGGGGTGCTTGGGGGCATTTCTACCGGTCAGGACATTGTCGTCAGCATTGCACTGAAGCCGACCTCCAGCATCACGGTGCCGGGCAACACGATCGATGTCGACGGCAATCCGACGCAAGTGGTGACCACCGGTCGACATGATCCCTGCGTCGGGCTCCGCGCGACGCCGATTGCCGAAGCCATGCTGGCGCTGACGCTGATGGATCACTGTCTGCGGCATCGCGCCCAGAATGCCGATGTGCGCAGTGCAACGCCCGTCATCGCGGCCCAAGTAGACGATCGGGCAAACGATCCGGCTACCGATGGATCCGCTGCGTAACCGCGATCGAGACCCCACATCGCGAGCCTGCGTCACAATCGTCTGACCTCCCTGCGATGAGCGCCGCCGCGCGGTTGGCAGGCAGCTATCTGATCTACTATGGCGCCGTTGGCGTGTTCACGCCGTTCTGGAGTCCCTATCTCGCCTCGCGCGGCTTCAGCGCGCTGGAAATCAGCTGGGTGCTGGCCAGCGCCGCGGCCGTTCGCGCCGTTGGGCCGCTGCTGATCGGATGGTTGGCCGATCTGCATCATCCGACGCGTGTCCTGCGGTTGATGGCGCTGGTCGCGCTCGCCAGCTTCGCTATCCTTCCCAAAGAGGCTCGCTTGTCCGGCGTCGTGGCGTTCAGCTTGCTGTTCAGCCTGAGCTGGAATTCGGTGTCGCCGCTATTCGATGTGCATGCGCTGTCGTGTCAGGGTGGTGGCTCAGCCCGTTATGGACGGATTCGACTGTGGGGTTCGGTGGGTTTCATCCTGGCGTCGTGGCTGGGTGGGGCAGGGTTCGAACGCACCGGCTACGGCGCGCTTCCGGTTCTCATGACGACGCTGGTCGGACTGACATTGATCGCGACCCTGCTGATTCGGCCCCTGACGAGCGTGCCAGGTGCGGCGACGCAGTACGCCCCCTTCGGCAGCACGTTGCTCTCGCGTGCCACGATCGTGGCGCTGCTGATTGCCGCATTGCTGGCGGTCAGCTTCGGTGCCTACTACGTATTTTTTTCGATGTACCTTGGCTTGCACGGCTATGGCAAGCAGGCGACGGGATTGCTGTGGGCGCTGGGTGTGCTGGCGGAAGTGGTGGTGTTCGCCGCGGGTTCTGCGCTGCTGCGACGGTTCAGCATTCGCATGCTGTTTGTGGTCGCTGCACTGGGGACCTGCGTTCGCTGGCTGATCGTCGCCTGGTGGGTGGAATACCCTCTGGCACTGGTAGTTGCGCAGCTACTGCACTGCTTGGGGTTTGCCGTATTGCATTTCGCGATGGTGCTTTCGGCGCAGCGGCTGTTCCCTGCCGGTCTGGCAAGCCGCGGGCAGGCGCTGTTCAGTAGCGTCGGGTATGGGCTCGGCGGAATGCTGGGCAATCTGCTCGCCGGTGTGATCTGGGTGGGTTTTTCGCCGCGTGCATCTTATGTCAGTGCAGCCTTTATTGTAGTGTTGGCAGCCGTTCTTGCGATCCTGGGCCTGCGCGGAACGGTGCTGGACAGCCGGCCGGCGGCTAGCAGTTAGATCGACCTTTGAAGCATCGTAACTTAGAGACATTGAGGACATGAGCAGAAGCTGGAACGTCGCCGTACTTGGCGCGACCGGATTGGTGGGCAGCACCATCCTGTCGATTCTCGAACAACGCAATTTCCCGGTCGGCGAAATCTTTCCGCTGGCCAGTGCCCGTTCCGTCGGCCGTTCGATCAAATTCAAGGGACGCGATGTCCCGGTCATCGATGTCGATCAGTTCGATTTTGCGCGCGCCCAGATCGGCCTGTTCTCCGCCGGTGCCGGCGTGTCGAAGGTCCAGGCGCCGCGGGCCGGTGCAGCGGGCTGTGTCGTGGTCGATAACACCTCGCAGTTCCGCTACCAGGATGACATTCCGCTGGTGGTGAGCGAAGTCAATCCGCATGCGATTGCGGGCTACCGCAAGCACAACATCATTGCCAACCCGAACTGCTCGACCATGCAGATGCTGGTGGCGCTCAAGCCGCTGCACGATGTGGCGCAGATCGAGCGCATCAACGTCGCGACATACCAGTCCGTGTCGGGCGGCGGCCAGAAGGCGATGGATGAACTCACCCACCAGACGACCGCACTGGGCAAAGGTGAACCCGTCACGGCGCAAGTGATCGCCAAGCAGATTGCGTTCAACTGCGTGCCGCAAATCGACGTCTTCCTGGATAATGGCTATACCAAGGAAGAGATGAAAATGTTCTGGGAGACCCAGAAAATCCTTGAGGACTCAACGGTCCGCGTGAATGCGACGGCGGTGCGCGTCGGCGTTTACGTCGGCCATTCCGAAGCCATACATATCGAAACCCGTCGCAAGCTGTCGGCCGCGCAGGCGCGCGAAATCCTGCTGAAGGCGCCGGGTGTCGTGGTGATGGACGAGCGTCAACCGGGCGGTTATCCGACGCCGGTGACCGAAGGCGCGGGGACCGATCCCGTCTACGTGGGACGCATCCGCGACGACATCAGTCATGAGCGCGGTCTGAATCTGTGGGTGGTGTCGGATAACGTGCGTAAGGGCGCGGCACTGAATACCGTACAGATCGCCGAAATATTGGTGAAAAATTACCTGTGAGCTATAGTTGCGCGCCTTAAGTCATCTAGCACATGAGCATTGACTAACCGTTGCATGGCTCTGAAGAGGAAAGCTGAGTACAAGCTTTGGGCTGCGACGGATGCTCAGGAAACAGGACCGGGAGAGCTGATGAGAAGACATTTGCCGCGCCTGCTAATGACGGGCGCACTGCTGTCCCCTGCGTCGTTGTACGCGCTGGGTCTGGGCGAGATTCGCCTGAACTCGGCATTGAATCAGCCGTTCGATGCCGACATCGAACTCATCGCACCGACCAATGAGGAACTGTCCAACCTCAAGATCGGACTGGCGAGCAACGATCTGTTCAGCCGTTACGGACTGGACCGCCCCCAGTTCCTGTCGACCTTCGAGTTCTCGGTCGCCCGTCGTCGCGACGGCAACGCCTCGATCAAGGTCACCTCGAATCGCTCGGTCACCGAACCGTTCGTGACCCTGCTGGTGGAAGCGAGTTGGGGTCGCGGTCGCTTGTTGCGCGAATACACGGTACTGCTCGATCCACCGGCATTCTCGCCCTCCCAACCCGAAGCCACTGCGCCGGTTGCTGCACCGGCTTCCGGTGCGCGCAACGAACGCATCGAGCGCGCGCCGGCCGAGCAGCCGAGCCGACCCGCCGCGACACCGGCCCCTTCCGCACCAGCGACGGTACCGTCGCCCCGTGCTGGGTCCACCGGTGCCGAGGCACGCGACCGACCGCGCAACGAAGCTCCGGAAGTCTCGAGCGACGTGCCGACGACCGGCTCGTACACCGTCGAGCGCAACGACACGTTGTGGCGCATCGCCAGCAAGGCACGACCGGGTTCATCGCCGAGCGTCATCAACAAGACCATGATTGCGTTGTTCCGTGCCAATCCAGCGGCGTTCGGCGGCAACATCAATCGCCTGCGTGCCGGATCGATTCTGCGCATTCCGGAATCGGCGGAGATCGATTCGATCCCGAGTCGAGATGCCACCGCGGAAGTCGCGCGCCAGCAGGACGCCTGGCGCGGCGGCACGGAATCTACCGATGCGGCCAATCGCCTGCGTCTGGTGACGCCAGCGGAAACCCCGCCGGCGTCAGCGCCCGCGCCGGCAACGCCGGTCGAACGACCGACAGCAACGACGCCGCCGGTCGCTACGGCGCCTGCACGGCCAGCGCCCGCTGCGCCGGACAAGCGACTGGAAGTGACCAATCCGGGGCTGGCCAGCGCGCAACGTAACGCTGCCGAAACGCCACCGGCTGCCACGCCCGAAGTCGCGCCGCCGGCACCCACTGCAGAACCGACACCGCCGGTGGCTGAAACGCCGCCGGCACCCGCGGCTCAAACGCCGGCAGCGCCTGCGCCAGCCGCTGCACCTGCCGAAGAAGAAGGCCCGTCGCTGCTCTCGCGCCTGGGCGATTTCTGGTGGGTGTTCGTGGTCCTTGGCCTGCTGGTTGTCGCTTGGCTTGCTGTGTCGAAACGCCGCCGCGACTCAGGCGACCCGGACACGGTCGATTCGCTGTCGTCACTGGATTACGAGCCACCGGCGAATCGTATGGCGGCGACCAGCCGCACGCCCGAGGCGTTCGTCGCAGCCGACGATACCGATGAAACGCGTCCGAATATTGACGAGCCGCCCCTGACGACGCGCCGCCCGGAGCCGACGCGCGTGCGTGCCGAGCCGCCGGTGGCCGCGGTGGCTGCGGCTACGGCGGTTGCCGACGACACGCTGAGCAGCGAAAGCGCGGTGCGCTTCGATCACCAGGACGCCTTGGCGGAAGCCGACTTCCACATGGCTTACGGCTTGTACGACCAAGCCGCCGATCTGGTGAAGATCGCGATCGATCGCGAGCCCGGACGTCGCGACCTCAAGATGAAACTGCTGGAGATCTACTTCGTCTGGGGCAATCGCGATCTGTTCCTCGATACGGCGCGCGACCTGCATCGCAGCCGAGCGGCCGCGTCGCCGGCAGAATGGGACAAAGTCGTGATCATGGGCAGGCAGATCGCGTCCGAAGATCCGATCTTCAAGGGCGAAGACACCTCGCATGTCGACCTGGTCGATGTGAATCTGGAGGGTGGTGAAAACCGCGTCGATGTCGACCTGTTCGCCGAGCCGGAAGCGCAGAAGGCATCGGCACTGGATCTGGAATTCGGCAGCGGCGAACGCAAGAGTCCGCCTAAGTCGGAAGGCGATCTGGATCTGAATCTGGAATCCACGGCGGATCGCTACGCCGATATCAAAGCGGATGAGCCGACCCGCGAACTCGATCCGCTCGCCCGCACGCAGGAAACGCCGACGATCGAGTCGCCGCAAATCGATCGCATCTCGCAGACCATTCGCGAGAAGGTCGACAAGACGCAGCTGTCCAAGGCCGATCAGACCGCCGAACTGTCGCTCGACGATCTCGGTCTCGATGTCGACGCGCTGGAGGCCACCGGTTCGCTCGAGGAGACGCACGCGCTGACTCGCGAGGATGATTCGACGCGGGTGGCCCGTCCGATCGGGGACGACGAAATGACGCAGCTGGCGCCGTCGCTCAGCAGCTTCGATCGCACCATGGAAGCGCCGCGCGTCGAGAAGTTCGATATCGACAGCACCGGTACGATCTATATCGACCAGGTCGACCTGGCGCAGAACAGCCATGGCGGCGATACGGTGGAGCAGGCTCGTCCGGACGACATGGACTCGACTGCATCATTGCAGCGGCTGTCCGATGTCGAAATGAATGTGGATTTCTCCGGCCTGGACGAAGCGGAAAAGACGGCGGACGCCGAGCGCTCGCGTACCGACGATACCCTGCGCCACGCGATCGATCGAGATGCCATCGATCATTTCTCCAAGGACGTGTTCACCGATGAAGGTACTGCACAGTTTTCGCGTGTCGATCTGGATGTCGGCGATGCGCTGAACGCCGACGACGGCGCACCGACCAATCGACAGGTCGTCACCAACGAGATGGAGCTGTCGGAACTGGAGCCCGTGACCATGAGCGAGGTTGGCACCAAGCTCGACCTGGCGCGTGCCTACATGGACATGGGCGATCCTGACGGCGCACGCAGCATTCTCGAAGAAGTCGTGCAGGAAGGTAACTCGAACCAGAAGCAGGAAGCCGGGCGCCTGCTCGATTCCATTCGTTGAGGCGGAATGGGTGAGTCGTGAGTAGTGAATCGTGATTGGTAGGAGGAGGCATCTTCCTTGCCTTTGCGTTCACCACTCACCACTCACAAGTCACTTTTCTATCCATGTCCCGCGTTGCGCTCGGCCTCGAATACGACGGCAGCGATTTTGCTGGCTGGCAGGCGCAGACCGATGCCCTCGGTGTGCAATCCGTCGTGGAGCAGGCACTGTCGCGCGTCGCAGATCATCCGGTGGACGTGGTGGCTGCCGGGCGCACCGATGCCGGCGTGCACGCCTCGATGCAAGTCGTTCATTTCGATACGTCATCGCAGCGTACCGAGCGTAACTGGATGCTCGGTGGAGCGGCTTATCTGCCGCCGTCCATCAGTATTCTGTGGAGTCGCGAAGTCGTCGATTCCTTTCACGCGCGCTTCAGCGCGCAGGCACGCAGCTATCGGTACTTCATTTTGAATCGTGGGCCGCGTCCGGCGATCGCCTGGCAACGCATGAGCTGGGTGCGCGACCCGCTGGATGAACAGTTGATGCGCCAGGGCTCGGCCGCATTGATCGGCCAGCACGACTTCACCTCGTTTCGTGCCGCCGAGTGTCAGGCGCGCAGCCCCGTGCGCCACGTATATGACATTCGCGTAGAGCGCCGTGGCGAGGTCATCGAATTGTCGATCATGGCAAATGCGTTTCTGCACCACATGGTCCGCAATATTGCAGGGGTGCTGATCGCCGTAGGCCGCGGCGTACGGCCTGTGTCCTGGGTGGCCGAAGTGCTGGCCGTCCGGGATCGCAAACAGGGGGGAGTGACGGCGCCTGCGGGCGGGCTCTATCTTGCCGGGGTGCGCTACCCGGCGGCGTTCGGTTTGCCGAGCGAGCCGGCACTGTCCGGCGAAGGGCCAGCCGGCAGCGCCACGTAGCCGCCGTATTCCGCGGGCCGCTTGCCCGCGGAATACGGACCGCGTATAGATGCGCCTCTTTGACGTTCACCGAGAGACTCGATGACCTGGTTCGAAAAGATCATGCCTTCGCGCATCAAGACCGAACGCCGTACGCGCTCGGTGCCCGAAGGCCTGTGGATGAAATGCGCCGCCTGCGATGCGGTGCTGTATCGCGCCGAGCTGGAACGCAATATCAATGTCTGTCCCAAGTGCGGACACCACATGCGCATTGGCGCGCGCGAACGCTTGGAACAGTTCCTCGATCCGGAGTCGTTCACCGAGTTCGCCGCCAATATCGAGCCCGAGGACCCGCTGAAGTTTCGCGACCAGAAGAAATATCGCGACCGCCTGCTGCTGGCACAGAAGAGCACTCAGGAAAAGGACGCGTTGATCGTAATGAGCGGTACGCTGCACGGCATGCCCATCGTCGCCTGCGCGTTTGAATTCGAGTTCATGGCCGGCTCGATGGGTTCGGTCGTCGGCGAGCGCTTCGTGCGCGCCGTCGAGCATTGCCTGGAGTTTGGCAAACCGCTGGTGTGCTTTTCGGCTAGTGGCGGCGCGCGCATGCAGGAAGCCTTGTTGTCGCTGCTGCAGATGGCAAAGACCAGTGCCGCGCTGGCGCGGCTGGCTGCAGCGAAGCTGCCGTATATTTCCGTCATGACCGATCCGACCACCGGCGGCGTATCGGCAAGCCTGGCGATGCTGGGCGATGTGAATGTGGGCGAGCCGAAAGCGCTCATCGGATTTGCCGGTCAACGTGTGATTCAGCAGACCGTGCGCGAGACCTTGCCCGAAGGGTTTCAACGCAGCGAGTTCCTGCTGGAACACGGTGCGCTCGACATGATCATCGACCGTCGCGAAATGCGCGACAAGCTTGCCGGGTTGTGCGCGATGTTGATGCGACAACCGGCGCCCGCACAGTGATTTGGGAACCACGAACGCGGCGGGTAAGCTGGCAAGCGGGTAAGAACCGCGGATGCGGCGGGTAAGCTGGCCAGATAAAAGATCCGGAACAGATCAATATCCGGCAGTTCGTTCTGACCAGCCGTACAGCGGTTCTTACCAGCTGACCAGCCGCGTCCGCGCGGTTCTTACCCTTTGCCCGCACCGATAGCTGTCGAAAGGCTGACGATTCTTGCCACTCACCACTCACCACTCACCACTCACTATTTCCTCCCTCGCAGACTGGCTGTCCTGGCAGGAGTCGCTGCATCCGAATCCGATCGACCTCGGGTTGACGCGATTCAATCGCACCTTGCACGCGCTCAAATGGCGTCGTCCCGCGTGCCCTGTGATCACTGTCGCGGGCACCAATGGCAAGGGATCGAGCGTCGCACTGCTGAACCGGATGCTGACCTGCGCCAGTTATCGTGTCGGCACGTTCACTTCGCCACATCTGCTGCGTTACAACGAGCGCATTACCGTCGCCGACGAAGCAGTGTCGGATGCCTCGCTGGTCGCTGCGTTTGAACGCATCGATCGCGCTCGCGGCGCCGATACGCTGACGTTCTTCGAATTCAATGCGCTGGCTGCGCTGCTGGTGTTCGAAACCGCCTGCCTGGATGTCATCGTGCTGGAAGTCGGACTGGGCGGCCGGCTCGACGCAGTGAATGCGGTGGATTGCGACGTGGCGCTCGTCACCTCGATAGCGCTCGATCATTGCGCCTGGCTTGGTAACGACCTCGATACGATCGGTCGCGAGAAAGCCGGTATTTTCCGCAATGCCCGACCCGCGGTGTTCGGTTCGCGCGACATGCCGAACTCGATTGCGACGGTGGCGAGCGAGACCGGTGCCGGGCTGCTGCGATTGGGCGTGGATTTCGACTATGAACAGGGCGACTACGAACAGGGCGACTACGAACAGGGCGACTACGAACAGGGCGACTACGAACGGGGCGACTATGAACGCGGTGACCGGCGCTGGTCATGGCGTGCGGGCGACAGTCTCGGCAAGCGTCACATCGAGGACCTGCCATGGCCGGCGCTCATCGGCGACATCCAATTCGACAACGCGGCTGCGGTGCTCGCGGTGCTGACCACGCTGCACTCGCGGCTGCCGGTGAGCGAGGCGGCTATCCGCCAGGGCTTGTCGACAGTCAGTCTGCCGGGACGTTTTCAACAACTGATGGTGTCGGGCGTGCCATGGATACTCGATGTCGCGCACAATCCGGCGGCAGCACACACACTCGCCACGCAACTAGCGGCCACCAGAGGCGCGCATGGCGGTCGTACGATTGCGGTATGCGGCATTCTCGGCGACAAGGACATCGAAGGGGTGTTGAACGAATTGCTGCGCAGCGTCGATCAATGGCTCGTGGCTGGATTGCCGGGTGCGCGAGCCGTGCCTGCCGAGGCATTGGCAGACCGTCTGCAGCGCGGGGGAGCGCAGGAGGTCGCAAGTGATGAGTCAGTTGCGGCGGCTTGCGATCGGGCGTGCGCCCTTGCGGGTCCTGGTGATCGAGTCGTTGTATTCGGCTCGTTTCTGACGGTGGGAGGTGCCCTCGACTGGCTGGCATCACGGGGACAGTCGATTCTCTGAGCAGGTTGGCGATTGCCTCTATAATTCCATCGTGGAACGCCAAGTCAAAGAACGTCTGGTCGGCGCCGCGGTTCTGGTCGCCGCTGCGGTGATTCTGATCCCGGAACTGTTGTCGGGGCCGAAGGGACCGCCGGCCGCGCCAGCGCCTGCACGTGCGGGCGAAGCGCCGATGAAAACGTACACGATCGATCTGAATCACTCGCCGGATGCGCCAGCGGCTGCCGCTGTCGAAGAACAGGCGCCGCCGCAGGAAGCCTTGCCGTCGGAAAACCAATCCGCGCCGGATGCCCAGCGTGCGGCCGACAAAGCTACGTCCGGCGCAGCAGGCCACACTGAAGCTGTTGCTGCTGAACCGCAGGCAAGCGTTGCTGCCGAGCCCGGGCTGCCAAAGCCTGCGACCCCACCTGCGCAATCTGCCGCAGAACAGGCGACAGCCGCGCGATTCGAGCCGCAACCTGCCGCATCCCGGCCTGAGACAAAGCCTGAATCTGCGGCCGTCAAATCGTCGACACCGGTACGGTCGCCGGTCAAGCCCACGCCGGCGATTGCCGCCGTCGACAAGAAACCGCCGCCGCAGGCAGCGCAGCCAATCTCGCCCAAGCCGGTTGCGTCTGTCGTCGGAGCCCCCATATTAAAGCCCCCTACCTCGAAGCCCCCCATAGCGAAGCAATGGGCCGTGCAGCTGGGTAGTTTCTCCAGCAAAGCCAATGCCGAGCGATTGGTGCAAGAGTGGGAAGGGCGCGGGCAGCGTGGTTCGGTCTCACCCGTTCAGGCCGCAAGCGGAACGCTGTACCGTGCGCGCTTGGGTCCATTTGCCGACCGCCAGGAGGCGGAGGAGACATTACGGAAAGTCCGGGCCAGCGTGAATGGTGCGGCGATCGTGGCACTTCCTTAATTGCGACTGGTAGAATCGCGCTCGCGCTGCCGGGGCCAGAGACGAAGCGGGTGACCGATGTTGCAACGTGACGGTGGGCGCAGGATTCAACGCGGGCAACCGCAGCGGCCGGATTTCCCGGATTTCCCCGATTTCTTTGGCGCTTCCAGTAGTGAATTGCATCATTCGTTTCGCCGAATCATTGCGTTGACCGATCCGCTGATCCGTCAACTTGTCGCAGGACTGAAAGCCTACGTATGAATGGTGCCGACTACCTGATCATTGGCGTGCTCGCGTTCTCCGCTTTGCTTGGTCTGTTACGAGGCTTTCTGCGCGAAGCGATCGGCGTCATCGCCTGGCTGGGCGGACTGTGGTTGGCCTGGCGTTACGCGCCGGTGATCGAACCGCTGCTCGGCGGCGCGCTGGAAAATCCCCCCGTCAGCACCTGGGCGGCGCGTGCCATTATCGTGATTGCCGTTCTGATGCTTGGCTGGCTCGTCGCCGGCGTACTGAACTATGTGTTGCGTAATTCATCGCTCAGCCTCATGGTCGATCGCTTGCTGGGTTTTCTCTTCGGCCTGGTGCGCGGCGCCGTCGTCATCGCCGCGGTCGTCATGCTCGCGCAATTCGTGCAGCTCAACGACATGCCCTGGTGGAAGAAGTCGAAGCTGCTGCCGTTCACCAGCGAGTACTCGGGCTGGATTCAGAGTTTTGCCGAAACCGGCATGAAGATGCTCGACGAACAGGCGCAAATGTCCCGCCCCTCGCTGTCGGCGCCGGCAGCGATCTGATTGCTCCAGAGGTCCTGAACGTATGTGTGGAATTGTCGGAATCGTTGGCCACACACCGGTCAATCAGCAGATCTATGATGCGCTGACGGTGCTGCAGCATCGCGGTCAGGACGCCGCCGGCATCATGACCTGCCACGACGGCGAGTTGTTCCTGCGCAAGCAGACCGGCCTGGTCCGCGATGTGTTCCAGCATCGACACATGCTGGCGCTCAAGGGCAATATCGGTATCGGTCATGTGCGTTATCCGACCGCGGGCTACGATACCTCCTCCGAAGCGCAACCCTTCTTTGTGAATTCGCCATACGGCATCTGTCTGGGCCACAACGGCAACCTGACGAATGCCGCAGAACTGGCGGAAGTTCTGATCCGCGACGATCGGCGGCATCTCAATACCGGTTCGGATTCCGAAGTGCTGCTGAATGTGCTGGCAAGCGAACTGTCCCGCGCCGGGACGCCGCGTGCTTCGGCCGGCGACATCTTTGCCGCACTCTCCTCGGTGTACAAGCGCTGTCGCGGTGGCTTTGCCGTCGTGGCCATCATCGTCGGTCACGGGCTGATCGGTTTTCGCGATCCGAACGGCATCCGGCCGTTGATCATCGGCAGACGCGATTCGTCGCAGGGTTCGGAATACATGCTGGCTTCCGAAAGCGTGGCGCTGGACATGCTGGGTTTCAAGCTGCTGCGCGACGTGGCGCCGGGCGAAGCGGTGTTCATCGACGAGCAGGGCCGCTTCCATGCGCAGCAATGCGCACCGGCCGGTGTACATGCCCCCTGCATTTTCGAATACGTTTACTTCGCACGTCCCGATTCCATCATCGACAATATTTCGGTGCACAAG
Source organism: Gammaproteobacteria bacterium (assembly GCA_020029545.1). Lineage (GTDB taxonomy): Bacteria > Pseudomonadota > Gammaproteobacteria > Steroidobacterales > Steroidobacteraceae > Steroidobacter. The sequence goes on along the minus strand of JAIBJL010000001.1, from coordinate 952 downwards.
GCGCGACTGCGCATGGGCGATCTGCTCGCGGAAAAAATCCGTCGCATCTGGCCCGATCACGACATCGACGTCGTGATTCCGATTCCGGATACCAGTCGTACCGCAGCCGTGCAGGTGGCGCAGTTGCTGGGCATCAAGTACCGCGAGGGCTTTGTGAAGAACCGCTACATCGGTCGCACATTCATCATGCCCGGCCATGAACAGCGCGCCAAGTCGGTTCGCTCCAAGCTCAATGTCATCGACCTGGAATTCCGCGGCAAGAACGTGCTGCTGATCGACGACTCGATCGTGCGAGGTACGACGTCTGCGCAGATCATCGACCTGGCTCGCGAAGCCGGTGCGCGGCGTGTGTATTTCGCTTCGGCCGCGCCGCCGGTGCGATACCCGAATGTGTACGGCATCGATATGCCGGCAGCCTCCGAACTGGTGGCGGCGGATCGTTCCGAGGAAGAAGTCGCGCGCCTGATCGGTGCCGACAAGCTGATCTATCAGGATCTCGAGGACATGGTGCGTGCCTGCCAGCATCACGATTCGGAGATTCACGAATTCGATACTTCCTGTTTCTCCGGTAACTATGTCACCGGCGATATCTCACGCGACTACCTGATGCGTCTGCAGGAAGAACGCTCGGATCAGGCGAAGGCACTGCGCCGCCAGACCCACAAGGGCGGATTGCGGGCCATTCGCGCAGTTTGACCGCTGCAGGCGGCTGACTGCATGGCGCTGTCGGAAGCAGCCCGCAGCGGTCGGCACGCCGCCGTGACCCACTCTTCGATCGCGCCGCGCATCCTGATCATTACCGATGACACGCGGCTGGCACGCGCATTGGAACATCACGTGTCGATTGTCTGGCAGGACGCCGATTGCCGAGTGTACTCGCCACGCAGCACCGGACATCTGCATTCAGCGTTCACGGCTATGGGATATGACGCCGTACTGCTCGACGATGCCG
>JAIBJL010000097.1 GCA_020029545.1 Gammaproteobacteria bacterium | reverse complement strand
CTTGGGGCGAATGCCCGCGTAGGCGGCGACCAGTTGACCCTCTGCCAACTGCGGCCAGAAGTGACGGATCGAGCCATAGAACCGATCGGCGCGTGACAGGCTGACGCTGTAGTCGAGTGCTTCGACCCATTCCACATCGGGGCCGAACCGTGCCTGACCGGCGAGATCCAGTGTGAGATGCACGCCCAGCCCGCCGGGTTCCGGAATCGGATAGATCAGGCGGGTGAACGGACTTTTGCCGACGAGCGTGAAGTAGTGGCCGCGAGCGAAGCGTGTCTGCGGCGCATGATGTAGCGGAAAATCCTCGATCGAACGGGCCACCTCGGTAGCATGCAGGCTGGCGCAATTGATGACGGTGCGGGCCTGGATCTGAGGCTGTTCGGTGCCGTTGACCGCAACCAGTACCGACGCCGACTGTAGCCACATGCGCCCGACACGCGCACGGCACACCAACTGGGCGCCGTGGCCTTCTGCATCGCCCAGCAGGGCACGCATGTAGCCGTGCGAATCGACAATGCCGGTCGCTGGCGAATGCAATGCGGCGACACAGCGCAGTGCGGGTTCGCGCTTCATGGCTTCGGCCTGATCCAGCCAGTCCAGCACCACGCCATTGTCATTCGCCGCGGCCCGGATGCGTTCGAGTTCCTCGACCTGAGTGTCGTCCGTGGCGACGATCAGTTTGCCGCAGCGGCGATAGTTCACGCCGAACTGCTCGCAGAATTCGTAGAGAAGTTCGCGGCCCGCAACACAGAAGCGCGCTTTCAGCGAGTTCTGCGGATAGTAGATGCCGGCGTGAACGACTTCACTGTTACGTGAGCTGACGCCCGTACCGAAGTGATCGGCGCCCTCGAGGATGATGACTTCACGACCCCGTCGGGCCAGAGATCGCGCCACTGCCAGACCAATGACACCCGCGCCAATGACGATGCAGTCGGTCGAGTCCATCTGAGACGGGGAACGGGCGATGGGCTACGGGTTACGGTCAGAGAAGACGGTTGCGGCGACAGGGGAGTGATGAATCTGCCTGCCTGTCGCCGCCAGTCGCCTCAAATGCCGCCGTAGCACAGGTATTTGATCTCTAGATAATCCTCGAGACCGTATTTCGAACCCTCGCGCCCGAGGCCGCTTTCCTTGATTCCGCCGAACGGTGCGACTTCAGTCGAAATCAGCCCTTCGTTGATCCCGACGATGCCGCATTCGAGTGCTTCGGCGACGCGCCAGATGCGGCCCACATCGCGACTATAGAAGTAACTCGCGAGACCGAACTCGGTGGCATTGGCCAAGCGGATGGCATCGGCCTCGGTGTCGAACTTCAACAGCGGTGCCACGGGGCCGAAGGTCTCCTCGTGCATGATCAGCATGTCCGGTGTGATATTCGTCAGCACGGTCGGCAGATAGAACGAACCGGAAGTTTCCGCGCGTTTGCCGCCGACCAGCAACTTCGCGCCTTTGCTGAGCGCATCAGCAACGTGCTGTTCGGCCTTTTCGACTGCCTTGACATTGATCAGCGGTCCGATCTTCACATCGGCTTGCAGGCCATCGCCGACCTTCATCTGTTGCACGGCAGCGCCAAGTTTCTCGGCGAACCGATCGTAAACGCCGCTTTGTACCAGGATGCGGTTGGCACACACGCAGGTCTGACCGGCGTTGCGATACTTGGAGGCAATCGCACCGGCCACTGCGGCGTCGAGATCCGCATCATCGAATACGATGAACGGCGCGTTGCCGCCCAGCTCCAGCGATACTTTTTTCACCGTGGCTGCGCATTGCGACATCAGCAGCTTGCCGATGGCCGTCGAGCCGGTAAAGCTCAGCTTGCGCACCAGGGGATTGCTGGTCATCTCACCGCCGATCGCTTGCGAATTGCCAGTGACGACCGATACGACGCCGGGCGGTATGCCGGCGCGCTCGGCTAGCGCAGCCATGGCCAGCGCGGAGAACGGTGTGAGTTCGGCCGGCTTGATCACCATCGTACAACCCGCCGCTAGAGCGGGACCGACCTTGCGGGCAATCATTGCAGCGGGAAAGTTCCACGGCGTGATTGCCACCGTGACACCGATCGGCTGCTTGAGCACGACGATGCGTTTGTCGCGACCGTGGCTGGGGATCACGTCGCCGTAAACCCGCTTGGCTTCCTCCGCAAACCATTCGAGGAAAGAGGCGGCATAGGCAATTTCAGCTCGACTCTCTGCCAAGGGCTTGCCTTGCTCGACCGTCATCAGCACAGCCAGATCTTCCTGGTTCGCCATCATCAGGTCGAACCATGTGCGCAGCAATTGCGCCCGTTCCTTGGCCGTCCGGCTGCGCCAGTCGGGCAATGCCTTGTCGGCGGCTTCGATGGCGCGCCGGGTTTCGGCCGCACCCATGTCGGGAATGGTCCCGATCTGCGCGCCGTTTGCCGGATTGAAAACCGGCCGCGTCTTGCCATTCGCGGCATTCTCCCAGTGACCGGCAAGAAACGCCTGTTCGCGAAACAGGCTCATGTCGCGCAGCGACAGCGAGTTTTTCAGTACAGCAGCCATGACGATGATCTCGAAAGGGGTGAACGTGCAGTTTAGCCTATCGTCCCCTCTCTCCCCCTATCACATTGCTGCCGAGAGTTCTTGCGACAGAATGTCGGGACGCGGGATCGGTGCAGCGAAGCATGCAGCCAATAACTGAACCGAAGGCTCACTCGTCGACCAGATCCTGTCCCGGAAACAGGGCGTCGATGAAGCCGAACCGGGTGAGGTCGCGAATCCGCATCGGATACAGGATGCCTTGCAGGTGATCGACTTCGTGTTGCACGACGCGCGCATGAAAGTCGGCGACCGTGCGATCGATGGGCTGGCCGTACTGATCGACGCCGCGATAACGCAGCCGCTTGAACCGCGGTACCAGTCCGCGCATGCCGGGCACCGACAGGCAGCCCTCCCAGCCGTCTTCCAGGTCCGCATCGAGCGTGTCGAGCTGCGGATTGATGAGCACCGTGTAGGGGACTTCCTCGGCCTGCGGATACCGGGGGTTGCTGCCGACGCCGAAGATCACCACCTGCTGCGACACGCCGATCTGTGGCGCGGCGAGCCCCGCGCCATTCAGCGACTGCATGGTGTCGTGCATGTCTTGCAGCAGCTGCCGCAGCTCGGGTGTGTCGAAATGCCTGACAGGCTCGGCGACCTTCAGGAGCACCGGATCGCCCATCTTGAGCACGGGACGGATGGCCATGGGAAACTCACTTCGCTGGGCAAGGGGGTAGCGGGCCACTGGCAGCTTACTTCCGGCCAGCTTCCCAGCAGCCAGTTTACCGTCGCCAGTTTACCAGGGGCCAACCTGCTCTTTGCGGTACTCTTTCGACGATGACAGCAAACCTGCATATCGTGGTGCTGGCTGCCGGCGGTTCCGTCAGACTGGGACAGCCCAAGCAGCTGGTCCAACTCGGTGGCCGCCCGGCACTGCATATCGTCCTGACAACGGCATCGCTCATCGTGGGACACGCGGTGACGGTCGTGGTGGGTGCGCACGCGCGCGAGCTCACGCATCTGCTGTCGCATACCACGGCATCGGTCGTCGTGAATCGCCACTGGGAAGAAGGCCTGGCCTCGTCCTTGCGTTGCGGCGTGAATTCGTTGCCAGGGACCTGCGATGCCGTGCTGATACTGCTTGGCGATCAGGTGATGGTGACGAGCGATGATTTGAAGCGCCTGGTCAGTGCCTGGCACACCTCGCGCGAATCGGTGGCGGCGGCAACCTATGAGCGTCATGTCGGCGTGCCCGCCATTTTTCCGCGCTCTTGCTTTGCGGATCTCGCCGCATTGCGAGGCGATCAGGGTGCGCGCGGGATCATCGAACGCAATCGAGATCGTCTGGTGCGCGTGCCCATGCCGAATGCCGCGATCGATCTGGATACGCCGGAACAGCTCGCCGCACTGACGGAGCGGTTTGCAGCCGGAGCGCGCGCATGAGAGTGCTGGTGATTCTGGGCCTGATCGTGGTCATCGTCGCAGCCATCTGGGTGCGCGCGCGACGGCGGCGCTGACGGGATTGAGCTGACGGGATCGATCAGCAAGCCCGCCGGGTTAAAACGAACGGTGCTGCTTTGGCAGCGCGGGTTCGCAGTTGCCGCCACCGACAGGGCTTGGGGCGCGGGGCCTGGGTAGGAAACGCAGCGGCGTACTCGCTGGCGCATGGCATTCGAGTCCTACCCAGACTCTCCATGGCTACAGGGGTGAGGCAGTGTTTATTTACCGGTCAACGCTCGCGGCGATCTGATGCCCAGCTGTTCGAGTGCAGCGATCAGCATCGGACCGGTAAAGGGCTTGACCATGATGCCGACGCGTCCATCCAGGGAAAAGCGTTCGCGCAGCTCTTTCTCGCTGCGGCCGCTGGCGATCAGAATCGGCAGGTCGGCGCGCAATTGGCGCATTTCCGCGGCGATCTGATCGCCGGGCCGATCCGGCAGGCCCAGGTCGACAATGACGGCGCCGATCTGGGGGTTGAGTGCGGTCAGCAGCGCCAGTGCCTGCGCGCCATTCTCCGCCTGCTCGACCTGGAAGCCCTCGTCCTCCAGCGAGTCGACGGCAAACATGCGGACCAGGGCCTCATCCTCGACGATAAGAATGCGCCCGGCGTCTTTGCCGGCGCTGTCGCTTCCAGTGGGCTTGTCGATCGTCTCGCGCACTTTGGCTCCCAGGGAGACATAGGTAAACGGTTTCGAGATCAAATGCACATCGGCATCGAAAGTGCCGTCCACGAGTGCATTGCGCGCATATGCGCTCGTCAACAGCACTTTGAGCGCCGGCCTGCCCTGTTGGATACGGCGTTGCGACGCCACCTGAGCCAGCTGTGTGCCATTCATGCCGCCCGGCAAGCCGATGTCCGTAAACAGTAGCGAGATGTCGGGGTGCCGTTCCAGGAGATCAAGCGCCACGCTGGCATCCGCTGCACCCAGCACGCCATAGCCGAGTTCCTGCAGGATGTTAATCGAATGCTGTCGAACATCGGCATCATCTTCGACGACGAGAATATGTTCATCTGGCCTGCCGCGTGGGGTGCCGGTCTCCAGGGCCGGGAGGGGTACCACTCGCGCCAGCGGCGGCGACGTCTTGAGCTGCGGCAGCAACATACTGACTGTGGTGCCCGCGCCGCTGCGCGATTCGATGCGCAGATGCCCCCCCGACTGTTTCAGGAATCCATAAACCTGCGACAAACCCAGGCCGGTGCCGCTACCGATTTCCTTGGTGGTGAAAAACGGCTCGATCGCGCGCGCTTGCACCTCGGCATCCATGCCCACGCCGGTGTCGGTTACCGAAATCACGACGTAGCGACCGGCGGCGACATCCGGGTGGTTGCGGGCCTGCGCAGCATCGATCGTCTGGTTGAAGGTACGGATTGTCAGCCGGCCGCCGCCAGGCATGGCGTCGCGGGCATTCACCGCCAGATTGAGAGTCGCATTTTCCAGTTGGTTGCGATCGGCCTGCGTCATCCACAGCGCATCATCGAAAACGCTGATCAACTCGATCTGTTCGCCCAGTGTCCGCCGTAGCAGATCCGACATGTCGGCGACCAGACGGTTGATGTCGAGAGGCGTCGGCGCGAGCGGCTGGCGTCGCGCGAAGGCCAGCAGGCGCTGTGTCAATGTGGCGGCACGTTCGGCACCGCGGGCGGCACTGGCGACCAGCTTGCGCAATTGCGTCGTATCGACCGGTTGGCCCGAATCCAGACGCCGCTGCAGGGTTTCCAGATTGCCGATCACGACCGTCAGCAGATTGTTGAAATCGTGCGCGACGCCACCCGTGAGTTGACCGAGCGCTTCCATTTTCTGTGCCTGACGCAGAGCTTCCTCGACCCGCGCGCGCTCGCGAACTTCGGTGTTGAGTCGCACCGTGGTATCGGCGAGTTCCACCGTGCGCTGATCGACCTGGCGCTCCAGCGCATCGTTGTCGTTGGCCAGCGTCGAGCGCGCGCGTACCTGTTCGTCGATGTCGGTACAGGTGCCGAGCCAGCGTACGACTCTTCCCGTTGCATCGTCGCGAATGGGCATGGCACGTTCCAGGACCCACCGGTACACGCCGTCGTAGCGGCGCAAGCGGTATTCGTCCTGATAAGGTATGCCGAGAGCCAACGCGTCCAGCCACAAATTCCAGGCGCGTTCGCGATCTTCCGGATGCAATACCAGCGCCCAACCTTCCTCGCCGTAGCTGTCGAGCGGCAGGCCGGTGTATTCGAACCAGCGGCTGTTGTAGTAGTCGTCCGTACCGTCGGCCTGCGACGACCAGACGATCTGCGGCATCGAGTCGGTAATCGCGCGAAACTTGGCTTCGCTTTCGCGTAGCGCGCTCTGGGCGCGCAGGCGATCGTCCATTTCCGATTGTGCCGAGCGATACAGTCGGGCATTGTCGAGCGCGACCGCCGCGAGCGCCGCGACACTGGTGACGGCGCGCTCACAGCGCCTGTTGAAAATGCCCGGCGCCGGATGCGCGAAGAACAATCCCCCCAGCACCTCGTCGGCGCGCGATTTCACCGGTACCGCCAGATAGCTGCGCACCGGCAGCGATCCGGCCGACAGTCCGAGATGCGGAGCGATATGACGAGCGTAGCGCGGGTCGGTCTGGATGTCGTCGCAGCGCACGATACCCTGGTTGTGGTCGGTGGAGACCAGCACCGTGGGGTCGGGTGGCAGCGGGAAGTCCGCAAAGACGCTCTCGGGCACCCCGTACAACCGATACACGCCCGACGCGTCCAGGCGATTGTAGAAAAACGCACCGTAAGCGGCACCGGAAAGCTCGATACCGACATCGACGACCAGTTGCACCAGCACGTCTATGTCCAGCCCTGCAGCGATGGCTTCGCCTGCACGATTCAGCAGCTCCAGGGTATCCGTGCCTGTGCCTATATCGTGAAATCTCCGGCTGAGAAATGACTCTTCGGCATTCGATTCCATGTTGATCCCCTCCATGTTGATCATCGCCCGTCAGGGCTTCCTCCGGCGGGCCGCCGCCGTGTGGTTACTGCGTCCTGCCGTAACTCCGTGCCCGCAGGGGCTGGTGCAGAGGGCAATTCACCTACGAAATATTTTCGCAGCTCCGAGGAACTTACTAAAGCAAGCAAGCATTTTCCCCACGGCGCCAGCGACAGTTCGAACGCTAATAGAGCTGCAAGGCGCGCGTCCAGCGTCGCTAGACGGCAACAGGTAGAAACGAAGCGATCCACGCCGAGAATCGCGCCTAATGCTCCTTGAAAAAAAATCTCCTACCCGTCTGGCTGGCGAGGGGGACGGGCTTGAAGCGGCAAGCGAACTGCGCGAGCGTCACGATGTGCCGTCCTTCCTGATGAGGGGGACCGCTCACGCTATTCTGCCCCAGCGGACCGGCGACGCCCGACCGCTCGGTGATCGGATAAAGCTTTACACTGAACTTACGTACCAAGCGGTCCATGAGAGACGCTTTGCGTGGATTGCGCACTCCGTCCGCGAGTGCGCTACGGCGGACCCATCAATCAATACTGGCTGATCACAGCCGCATTCGGAGGCGCTCATGGCGCAGGCAGTTCTGGAATCCCCGGCCCTACAGCGCAGCGATATTCTCAAGGCGTTGCGTTCGCTCAAGCGCGGCGATTTCTCCGTGCGGTTGCCGATCGATCTGGTGGGGATGGACGGCGAAATCGCCAACGCCTTCAACGAGGTGGTCGAACTTAACGACTCGATGGCGCGCGAATTCGAGCGCATCAGTGCCATGGTGGGTCGCGAAGGCAAGATCTCCGAGCGCGCGCGCCTGCACGGCGCCAGCGGCAGCTGGGCACAATGCGTCGATTCCATCAACGGTCTGGTCGGCGACATGGTGTATCCAGTGTCCGAAGTGGCACGAGTGATCGGTGCCGTAGCGCGCGGCAACCTGTCTCAGTCCATGAATCTGGATGTCGATGGGCGACCGCTGCGCGGCGAGTACCTGCGTATCAGTACCGTTGTGAACACAATGGTAGACCAGCTGGCCTCGTTCGCCTCGGAAGTGACCCGCGTGGCGCGCGAAGTGGGTACCGAAGGCAAGCTCGGCGGTCAGGCGCACGTGAAAGGTGTGGCCGGCACCTGGAAGGATCTCACCGACTCGGTCAATCACATGGCCGCGAACCTTACCGGCCAGGTGCGCAACATTGCCGAGGTGACGACCGCCGTGGCCAGCGGCAATCTGTCCAAGAAAATCACCGTGGACGTGAAGGGTGAAATCCTTGAGCTCAAGAACACCATCAACACGATGGTCGACCAGCTCAACTCATTCGCCTCCGAAGTGACGCGCGTGGCGCGCGAAGTGGGTACCGAAGGCAAACTCGGCGGTCAGGCCAAGGTGGAAGGTGTCGCCGGCACCTGGAAAGACCTCACCGACAACGTCAACCTGATGGCGGCGAACCTCACCGGCCAGGTGCGCAACATTGCCGAGGTGACGACGGCGGTGGCCAGCGGCAACCTGTCGAAGAAAATCACCGTGGACGTGAAGGGCGAAATCCTTGAGCTCAAGAACACCATCAACGTCATGGTGGACCAGCTCAACTCGTTTGCGTCCGAAGTGACGCGCGTGGCGCGCGAAGTGGGTACCGAAGGCAAGCTCGGCGGCCAAGCCAAAGTGGAAGGTGTCGCCGGCACCTGGAAAGACCTCACCGACAATGTGAATCTCATGGCCGCCAACCTCACCGGCCAGGTGCGCAACATTGCCGACGTGACCACGGCGGTGGCCAGCGGAGACTTGTCCAAGAAGATCACGGTGGACGTGCGCGGCGAAATTCTCGAGTTGAAAAACACGATCAACACGATGGTGGACCAGCTCAACTCGTTCGCGTCCGAAGTGACGCGCGTGGCGCGCGAAGTGGGTACCGAGGGCAATCTTGGCGGTCAGGCGCGCGTGGAAGGTGTCGCGGGTACCTGGAAAGATCTCACCGATTCGGTGAACCACATGGCCGCCAATCTGACCGGTCAGGTGCGCAACATCGCCGAAGTCACCACGGCGGTGGCCAGCGGCAACCTGTCGAAGAAAATCACCGTACAGGTGAAGGGCGAAATTCTCGAACTGAAAAATACCATCAACGTCATGGTGGACCAGCTCAACTCGTTTGCGTCCGAAGTCACACGCGTGGCGCGCGAAGTGGGTACCGAAGGCAAGCTCGGCGGCCAGGCGAAAGTGGAAGGCGTCGCCGGCACCTGGAAGGACCTCACCGACAATGTGAATCTCATGGCCGCCAATCTGACCAACCAGGTGCGCGGTATTGCCGAAGTCGTGACGGGTGTCGCCAACGGCGATCTGAAACGAAAACTGGTGGTGGAAGCGAAAGGCGAAATCGCGCGTCTCGCCAACACCATCAACGGCATGATCGACACGCTCGCTACCTTCGCCGATCAGGTGACGAATGTGGCGCGCGAAGTGGGTACCGAAGGCGCACTCGGCGGACAAGCCAGCGTGCCGGGCGCCGCCGGTTTGTGGCGCGACCTGACCGACAACGTGAACCAGCTGGCAGCGAACCTGACCACGCAGGTGCGCGCCATCGCGGAAGTCGCGACTGCGGTGACCAAGGGCGATCTGACGCGATTCATCACGGTGGAAGCCTCGGGCGAAGTGGCCTCGCTCAAGGACAACATCAACGAGATGATCCGCAACCTCAAGGACACGACGCAGAAGAACAATGAGCAGGACTGGCTGAAGACCAATATCGCGCGCTTCAATCGATTGCTGCAGGGCCAGCGCGATATCCGCCACGTGTCGAATCTGATCCTGTCGCAACTGGTACCGCTGGTGAATGCGCACCAGGCGCTGTTCTATCTGACGAAGCAGCAGGACGGTGAGAACATTCTCGAACTGGTGGCCAGTTATGCCGCGCCGAATCGCCGTCGTCCGCCGCCGCGTCTGAAGCTCGGTGACGGTTTGATCGGCCAGTGTGCGGTCGAAAAACGCAGCGTGTTGTTGAACGATGCGCCGCACGATTACATGCGCATCAGTTCGGGCCTGGGTGAAGCGAAACCTTCCAGCGTGATCGTGCTGCCGGCGTTGTTCGAAGGTGAAGTGAAAGCCGTGCTCGAACTCGGTTCGTTCGAGCGCTTCAGCACCATTCACACCCTGTTCCTCGACCAGCTGATGGAGAGTATCGGCATCGTGCTGAACACGCTGGCTGCAAACATGCAGACCGAAGCACTGCTGGCACAGTCGCAGCTGCTGACCGGTGAATTGCAGAGTCAGCAGGAAGAACTCAAAAAGACCAACGATCGACTGGAACAGCAGGCCGCGACGCTGCAACGTTCCGAAGACTTGCTGCGTGCGCAACAGGAAGAGCTGCGTAACAAGAACGAAGAGCTGGTCGAGAAAGCGAACCTGCTGTCCTGGCAGAACAAGCAGGTGGAAGCCAAGAACCAGGAAGTGGAGCGCGCCAAGGAGCTGCTGGAAGAAAAGGCCGAGCAGCTGGCACTCACGTCCAAGTACAAGTCCGAGTTCCTCGCGAACATGTCGCACGAACTGCGCACGCCGCTGAACAGCCTGCTGATTCTCTCGAAACTGCTGGCCGACAACGCCGACAGCAATCTGACGCAGAAGCAGATCGACTTCGCACAGACCATCAATCGCGCCGGCACCGAACTGCTGGCCTTGATCAACGACATTCTCGATCTGTCGAAGATCGAGTCCGGCACGGTGACGCTCGACATCAGCACCATGCACTTCGCCGAAGTCGTCGACAACCTGCAACGCAGCTTCGAACAGGTCGCGACCGATCGGAAACTTGCGTTCCGCATCGAACTGGACACGACGCTGCCGCGCGCGATGACGACGGACGAGAAGCGCCTGCAACAGATCATCAAGAATCTGCTGTCGAACGCCTTCAAGTTCACCCATGAGGGGGGTGTGGTGTTGTCGATCCGGCGCGTGATGTCCGGATGGAACAACTCCAACCAGCTGCTCAACGCGGCGCCCGCGGTCGTTGCATATTCCGTGACCGACAGCGGCATCGGCATTCCGCATGAAAAACTGCGCGTCATCTTCGAAGCCTTCCAGCAGGCCGACGGGACGACCAGTCGCAAGTACGGCGGCACCGGCCTGGGGCTGTCGATCAGCCGTGAAATCTGTCGCCTGCTGGGTGGCGAGATTACGGTGGAAAGCACACCGGGCAAGGGCAGCAACTTCACGCTGTATCTGCCGCTGACCTACGAATACTCGAACAAGGCACAGCCGGCGATGGTGTCGCACCCGACGCTGGCGGCGCTGTCGGCACCCGCGCCCATCATTGTGCCGCACGAGCCGACCTCGCTGCTGGTGGCGGCCGAGTTGGTCGATGATCGGCAGAACATCCAGCCGGGCGATCCGGTGCTGCTGGTGATCGAGGATGACACGAAGTTTGGCCAGATTCTGCTGGACCTGGCACACGATCGCGGCTTCAAGGTCGTGGTATCGACGACGGGCAGCGGTGCGCTGCCGTTGGTACGGCGTTTCAATCCATCGGTCATTACGCTCGACATCAATCTGCCGGACATGGACGGCTGGCGCCTGCTCGATATTCTGAAGCGCACGACCGAGACCCGTCACATTCCGATTCACATCATCTCGGTGGAAGATCCGCGCGAGCGCGGCACGCAGATGGGAGCGTTCTCGGTGCTCGAAAAGCCCGTAGATCACGCTACGTTGCAGCAGGCCTTGGCGCGTACCGAAGAATTCCTGGCCCGGCCGGTGAAAGAAATGCTGCTGGTCGAGGACGACGATCTGCAAAGCAACGAAATCCTGAAACTCATCGGTAACGGCGATGTCAGCGTCACGCGTGTCTGTACCGGGCGCGAAGCGCTGCGCATCATGCAGCGACAGTCCTTCGATTGCATCGTGCTGGATCTGGTATTGCCGGACATGGATGGGGTCAGCCTGATCGAAACGATCCGCAAGGACACGACGCGGCGGCTGCCGGTAATCATTCACACGGCGAAAGACCTCAGCCCGGGAGAGGAAGCGAAGCTGCGCAATCTGGTCGAGTCATTCATTCTCAAGAGCCCGGAATCTCCGCAACAACTGTTCGACGAAACGGCGCTGTTCCTGCACCGGGCCTTGCAGAAGATGCCGGAAGATCAACGCCGCATCATCGAACGGGCACGGCGGCGCGAGCCCGGCCTCGCCGGCCGCAAGGTGTTGATCGTCGACGACGATATTCGCAATATTTTCTCGCTCACCGGCGTGCTCGAACAGCACGACATCCAGGTGCTGCATGCGGAGAACGGGCGCGACGGCATTGCGATGCTTGATGAAACGCCCGATATCGACATGGTGCTCATGGACGTCATGATGCCGGACATGGACGGCTACGAAACCATGCGACACATTCGTGCGCGTGAGCGATTCCGCAAACTGCCGATGTTTGCGATCACCGCCAAGGCGATGAAGGGCGATCGCGAGAAGTGCATCGAGGCGGGCGCGTCCGAGTACATTTCGAAGCCAGTCGATGTCGATCAACTGGTCTCGATGATGCGGGTATGGCTGCGGCGCGTTTGACAGCCGTCGAGCCGCCAGCGACCGTGGGCGAGTCGATGAGGATGCGCTGCGTTACCTGTTGCGCGAGGAATGCGCCGTCATTCTGCTGGATGCGAATATGCCGGGACTCGACGGCTATGCGACGGCGGAGCTGATCCGGCGGCGCGACCGCTCGCGGCACATCCCCATTATTTTCGTCAGCGCCGTCGACAAGGACGACAAGCATGTCGCGCGCGCGTATGCGCTGGGCGTGTTCGACTATGTGTTCAAGCCGGTCGATCCGATCATGCTGCGCTCGAAGGTTGCCGTGCTGGTCGAGTTCTACAAAAAGAATACGGAGATCATGCGCAAGGCGGAACTGGAGCGCTTCCTGCAGGAAGAGAACCTGCGCATCCGCCATGAAAAACTCGAAGCCGAACGCCGCCTGCGCGAAAGCGAAGCGCGGCAGACCGTCATTTTGCGCTCGCTGCCGATCGCGCTGTATAGCGCGGGCATCGACGGGCGTTTCAAGGGCCCACGCTTCCTGAGCGAAAGCATCAGCCAGGCAGTGGGATTTGCGCCGGATGCCTTCGTCGACAATCTGGATCTGTGGAGCGAGCGCATTCATCCCGACGATCGGATCCGAGTGCTCGAAGAAGTGGGTGACATGGCGACCACCGGCACATTGTCCACCGAGTATCGCTGGTTATGCGCGGACGGCTCGCAGCGAGTCTTCCTCGATCGTGCGGTGCTGGTGCGCGGCGAGAACGGCGAGCCTCGGGAAATTTTCGGCAGCTGTCTCGACGTCACCGATCGCCGGCAGGTCGAGCAACAGTTGTTTCAGGCACAGAAAATGGAAGCCGTCGGGCAGCTCACGGGCGGTATCGCGCATGACTTCAACAACATGCTGACCGTGGTCATCGGCAATCTCGATTCGCTGGCGCGTTCTCTGAAGGGCGCAGGGCGGAACTTCGATCGTGCGCAGATGGCCCTGACCGGTGCGCTCAGTTGCGCCGAGCTGACGCGGCGCATGCTGGCATTCGCGCGTCGACAACCGCTGCAGCCCAAAGCGGTGCACATCGGCCAGATGAGCCTGAATGTGGCGAAGTTGCTCAATCATACGCTGGGCGAGAAAGTCACGATCGAAGTCAAAATGGCCGAGGATCTGTGGCGGGTGCTGGTCGATCCGGCACAGGTGGAATCCTCGCTCATCAATCTGGCAGTGAATGCGCGCGATGCCATGGCCGAAGGCGGCGTGCTGTCGATCGAGGCCCGCAATGTGAGCTTTGGCGGCGCAGCGGTGCCGGGCGGCGATGCACCCTATGGCGATTTCGTCATGCTGTCGGTGACCGATACCGGCTCGGGGATGTCGGCAGAAGTACTCGAACATGCGCTGGAGCCATTCTTCACCACCAAGAAGGTTGGCCATGGCACCGGTCTCGGTTTGAGCATGGTCTATGGCTTTGTCAAACAATCCGGTGGTCACGTGCGCATCGATAGCGCCTTGGGACGCGGCACGAGCGTGCGCTTGTTTCTGCCGCGAACCGATGCGCTGCTCGAACCCGAGCTGGTCCTGGACGACGAGGAACTGGCCACCCTGTCGGGGCATGAGCGCACGATCCTGCTGGTGGAGGACGATGCCGGCGTGCGTGCCGTGACGGCGGCCCTGCTGAAGGAGCATCAGTTCACGGTGATCGAGGCGGACAATGGCGTGCGGGCGCTGGAGATTATCGATCGCGAAGCTGCCATTGATCTGCTGTTTACCGATATCGTCATGCCGGGCGGGATGAACGGATTCGAACTCGGACGACTTGCGCGCGAGCGCCGGCCGCATTTGCCGGTCCTGTATGCCACCGGCTACACCGCCTCCTTCGGCGTCTCGGAGCAAGGGGCCGATGTGCTGACCAAGCCTTACCGAGAAGCGGACCTGCTCGCCAAGTTGCGCACGTTGCTGCCGCTGAAGGTCATGTCGGAGGAGACCAGTCTGTAGGCCGGCTGTGTTCCCGACACAGCTCGGCACTTCCTACTTCCCTAAAATCTGTTGTAATCGCACCCCGCGATGCACTTTTGATTTTCGCCACGATGAGCAAGCCGAAGACCGCCATTTCCCCGACCCGCGATGACAACTACGCCGAGTGGTATCAGCAGGTGATCCGTGCGGCCGATCTGGCCGAGACCTCTGCGGTGCGCGGTTGCATGGTGATCAAGCCGTGGGGGTATGCGATCTGGGAGAACATGCAACGCGTGCTGGACGACATGTTCAAAGCCACCGGCCACCAGAACGCTTACTTCCCGCTGTTCATTCCACTGTCCTTTTTGCAGAAGGAAGCGGCGCACGTCGATGGGTTCGCGAAGGAATGCGCGGTCGTCACGCATCATCGGCTCGAAGCGGGTCCCGACGGCAAGCTCGTCCCGGCCGGCGAGCTGGAAGAGCCGCTGATCGTCCGTCCGACCTCCGAGACCATTATCGGCGATGCATTTTCCCGGTGGGTGCAGAGTTATCGCGACCTGCCGCTGCTGATCAATCAGTGGGCGAATGTCGTGCGCTGGGAAATGCGTACCCGCATGTTTCTGCGCACCGCGGAATTTCTCTGGCAGGAAGGACACACGGCGCACGCTACTGCGCAAGAAGCCATCGCAGAAACCATGCGCATGCTCGATGTCTACGCCGACTTCGTCGAGAACTGGATGGCCGTGCCCGTCATCAGGGGCGAGAAGACGGCGGGTGAACGCTTCCCGGGCGCGGAGCAGACTTTCTGCATCGAAGCGATGATGCAGGACCGCAAGGCGCTGCAGGCTGGCACGAGTCACTTCCTCGGCCAGAACTTTGCCAAGGCCAGCGATATCGCATTTCTGGATCAAGGCGGCACGCGTCAGCATGCCTGGACCACCAGCTGGGGCGTATCGACGCGACTCATCGGCACCCTGATCATGACGCATTCGGACGACGATGGCCTGGTGCTGCCACCGAAGCTGGCGACCGTGCAGATTGTGATCGTGCCGATCTTCCGCAGCGACGAGGAAAAGCCGCGTGTGCTCGAATACTGCAATCACGTGGCGCGTGACCTGCGGGCGCAGCGCTTTGCCGATCGGCCCATCGGCGTGCTGGTCGACGAGCGCGACGAGCGCGGCGGCGAAAAGGTCTGGCACTGGATCAAGAAAGGCGTGCCCATTCGCCTGGAAATCGGCCCGCGCGACATGGAAAAGGATGCGCTGTTCGTCGGCCGCCGCGACCGCGCACCCAAAGACAAGCAGAGCGTTGCGCGAGCTGAATTTGTTGCCACCGTGTCGGCGACCTTGCAGGACATCCACGATGAACTGCTCAAACGCGCGCGTGCCTTCCGCCAGGCGCACACGCATCGCATCGATACGAAGGAAGAGTTCTACGCATTCTTCACACCCGCCAAGGTCGCGGAGAACGCACCCCCACCGATTCACGGCGGGTTCGCGATGACCCACTTCTCCGGCGATGTCGAGCTGGAACAGAAAATTCGCGACGATCTGTCCGTCACCGTGCGCTGCATTCCGCTCGATCCAGGCGAGGCCGGCATTTGTCCGTTCACCGGCAAACCCAGTGCGAAACGCGTTGTGTGGGCGAAAGCGTATTGAGCGGAGCGGTGAATAGCGATTCGTGAATCCTCTCTGTCAGAGTATTCACGCGAGCGGGTTCCCCGGTCAGCCCGCCAGAACGCGCTGGAGCCACCGGGACATGTCGCGAATCTCCTCCGGGCACACCGAATGCGGCATCGAGTATTCACGCCATTCCACGGCGAAACCCTGCGCTACGAGCAGATCCCGCGACGCAGTCGCCAGGGACAGCGGTAGCACCGGGTCCTGAGTGCCATGACACATGAAGATCGGAACGGTTCGATTGGCTGCAGCCACTTCGCGAGCCAGCGAGTCGCGTAGTGGCAAGTAGGTTGACAGAGCAAGGATGCCGGCCAGCCGAGTCGTATGGCGTAGACCGGTGTGCAGCGCGATGGCGCCGCCCTGTGAAAATCCCGCCAGCACAATGCGGCTCGCGGCGATGCCCTTGTCGCCCTGCTCTGCGATCAGCTGTTCTATTTCCTGCGCCGAGCCGCGAATCCCCGCATCGTCTTCGACACGGGTTTCTCCGAGTATCTTGATATCGTACCAGGCGCGCATCACAGCACCGTTGTTGACCGTCACGGCACGTGGCTTCGCATGCGGAAACACGAAGCGCACCGGCAGCACGTCCGGCAAGCGCAATTCTTCGACGATGGGTACGAAATCGTAACCGTCCGCTCCCAGGCCATGCATCAGGATGACGGTTGCAGTCGCCGGCCGAGTCGGTTCGAGCGTGACGGTGGCGTCGGTTTCATCTGCGGTATAAGGCATATGAAGTGCGAGTCGTTGTAGCTGTCGTGAAAATGCATTCTGCCACTTCGTGTGGCCGATGTCGGCTGCGATCGCGGACAAGTCAAGGTGCCGCATGCTGCGCGCTGCCCCATGTCTGCCAGCGCAACGATAGCGTCGCCCTCATCGGGACGATCCGTCCTGTCAGTGTGCGAGACAGTTGCGGATGGCCACGAGCAGCTCGCTCACGTCGAACGGCTTTCTGAGTAACTGTACGCTGTCCACGGCGGCATCGATGGCGGCACTGTCCGAGTACCCCGACACCATGAGTATGCGGGTTGCGGGGCGGATCTCCTGTGCCGATTGCGCTACCTGAGCGCCATTCATGTGCGGCATGGCGAAATCCACGATCAGCAGATCGAACGATGCGGCGCGCAATGCATGCAGCGCCGCCTCACCGCTCGATGCTTGGGTCACTCGGTAACCGGCTCCCTGCAGCGTGTCGACCATGAACTGCCGCACCTGCCGATCGTCATCGCAGATCAGTATCGCGGCTTCCGCCGTGGCTTGCTGCGCAGCGCCTGCGGAATCCTGCGAGATGAGTTGCTGTGGCGCCGCTGCAGCCACCCCATGCGGCAGGTAGACATGGACTGTCGTACCGGCATTGACTGCACTGACGATGTCGAGCGCGCCGCCCGACTCGCGTACGATGCCATAGACCTGCGACAACCCCAGTCCGGTGCCTTGCCCCACCGGTTTGGTCGTAAAAAACGGCTCGGTCGCGCGATTGCGGATCGCTTCGCTCATGCCGGCGCCAGTATCGGTAACCGAGAGTTTTACACAAGGCTTATTGGCCAGTGGCGAGGCGGGTGGTCCGATGCTTATGGTCGACGCGATTGTCAGCGACCCACCAGTGGGCATGGCATCGCGCGCATTGACGGCAAGATTGAGAATCGCCAGTTCCAGTTGATTCGGGTCGCTCAGAACCGTACGCGCATCGGCGGCCAGAGCGACGTGAGTTTCGATCGCGGGTCCCACCGACTGCGCCAAAAGGCTGTTCATTCCGGCCATCAGCCGTTGCAGGTCGACGGACTGCAATTGCATGCGCTGAGTACGCGAGAACGCCAGTAGCTGGGAAGTCAGTTTCGCACCACGTCGCGCCGCTTCAAGTGCGTTGTCTGCCATCTGCTGTATCCGCGCCTGACCGGTTGCGCGCCTGCGGATCATGTCGAGATTGCCGATGATGGCAGTGAGCAGATTGTTGAAATCGTGCGCGATGCCGCCGGTGAGCTGCCCGATCGCTTCCATTTTCTGCGACTGTTGCAGCGCGTCTTCGCGGCGCCGGCGTTCCGCCATGTCACGCAACACCAGTACCACCAGCAGGGCGCCAAGCAGGGCGCTGCCGACGGCGGCAACGGCCGCCACGATGAACGACCACGACGTGGGTGTATCGATCAGCGACGAGGCGATCGCTATGTGCGCCGACCAACCCGACCACGGTGAAGTGAAGAACGCCGTG
Organism: Gammaproteobacteria bacterium; assembly: GCA_020029545.1. Lineage (GTDB taxonomy): Bacteria > Pseudomonadota > Gammaproteobacteria > Steroidobacterales > Steroidobacteraceae > Steroidobacter. Next base: position 69 of record JAIBJL010000097.1, on the reverse strand, counting down.
TAGTTCTTGACGCCCTCGTACGTGGTACCGCGATACAGGCCCGACGCCGAGGTACGGATGGCATTGCGA
>JAIBJL010000401.1 GCA_020029545.1 Gammaproteobacteria bacterium | reverse complement strand
CGGCGCGAATTCTAGCAGGCTGCTGCCGCAGTGGCGGCGGGGTGGCGACGATAGGCTGATTCGCGCATCTGCTGGCCACCCGGACTTCCGAGAGACCTGATTCACGATCCTTGCTAAAAAGCTTGCATCTGGATTGGTGTTCTAGTTAAATACAACACCATAGAGATACAGCACTGAATCACCAACTCTGCTGACTCGTCCGTAGTGTGTTTCAGGAGTAAGTTTATGAATATTCTCAAGAAAGTGAGTATCAACCTGGTGTCCGTAGTGGCTGTAGCCGCAACGCTCGCCGGTTGCTCGGCCTCGCCCTCGTCTACGCTGCCGGCTTTGGCCGATGTGATCGCTCAGACAAGCCAGCAGATTGCCAGCGATCTGGGCGATGAACTGGCCACCGCGAAAAGCCTGCCTCGCGAGACGCGCCGCATCCGGACTGCCTCGGTGGAAGTCAGTGAGATGGCGGAGGTGGTAGTCGTCGAGGCCAGCCGTCTGCCGGGCATTGAACACCTCGTGGATGTGACTGCGGCGCAGAGCGTCTCGTTCTGAGCGGAGGTGTCATGAGGCGGGATGACCGAGCAGCTTTGGGGTGTCCTGCTACATTAGAGGAGCAGCCACCCCTTAAGCTTGTGGGTCCCGGTTTTCCGACAATGAATCAACGCAATCTGGCCGACGCCATCTGGAACTGACCATGGACCGCGAATGGAACGACAGTCAGCCGATCTATCGGCAGCTTCGCGACCGCGTCGTCGCCATGATTCTCGACGGCGTGCTGAATGAGGGCGATCCGCTGCCTTCGGTGCGCACCGTGGCCGCCGAATATCGAGTCAATCCCCTGACCGTACTCAAGGGCTATCAACAACTCGTCGACGAATTGCTCGTCGAAAAACGTCGGGGTAGAGGCATGTTCATCAATACGGGAGCCCGTCATTTGCTGCTGCAAGGCGAACGCCAGAAATTTCTTGTGGAAGACTGGCCGAAGATCCAGGCCACCATTCAGCGTCTGGGTTTCGAGGCCGCCGAGTTGCTCAGTGCAACGCCGGCGCCATCCGGCGCTGCAGGTTCGCCGGAGCGCCGCTCATGACCGCCGCTATCGAAGCACGGGGCCTGCGCAAGGCGTTCGGCAATAACGTCGCGCTCGACGGCGTCGATTTCAGCATCCAAGAAGGACGTATCGTCGGCTTGATCGGACCGAACGGCGCCGGCAAGACCACGGCATTGAAAGCCATTCTCGGACTGACACCATTCGACGGCGAACTGCAAGTGTTGGGTCGCAATCCGCACCGGGACCGGCATCGGCTCATGCAGGAAGTATGTTTCATTGCCGATGTGGCGGTGCTGCCACGCTGGATTCGCGTACAGCAAGCCATCGACTATGTGGCCGGCGTGCATCCGCGATTCGATCGCTCCAAGGCGGAGGGTTTTCTCGCGCGCACATCGATCAAACGTACCAGCCGGGTGCGCGAGTTGTCGAAAGGCATGCTCACGCAGCTGCATCTGTCGCTGGTGATGGCCATCGATGCGCGTCTGCTGGTACTCGATGAGCCGACGCTGGGATTGGATCTGCTGTACCGCAAGCAGTTCTACGATTCTTTGCTCAACGACTATTTCGATGGCAATCGTACGATCGTCATCACCACGCATCAGGTGGAAGAAGTTCAGAACGTACTCACCGATGTGATGTTTCTCAATCACGGGCGCATCGCGCTCGATTGCAGCATGGAACATTTCGAGGCTCGCTATGCCGAGGTCATGGTGCATCCTGAGAAGCTGGTTGCTGCGCGGGCATTGCGCCCCATCCATGAGCGCCAGGTATTCGGACGCGGCGTGTTTCTGTTCGATGGCATCGACCGCACGCAACTTGCCGGCCTGGGCGAGGTGCGTACCCCGAGCATTGCCGACTTGTTTGTTGCCCTGATCGGCCCGTCGTCGGGTTCAGTTCAACCGTCCGTCGAAGGTACCGCTCAGCAGGGAGCTGCCGCATGAACACTGTCAACGAAACCATCGACAACGACTTCGAGCCAGCCGCGCCATCCAGGATGGCCGCCGTCGTCCGCCCGTTCTACTGGTCCGTGCGCCGCGAAATATGGGAGCACCGCGCCTTGTGGATGGCTCCGCTGGTTGCCGCGGCGCTCATAGTGCTGTCGTTCCTCGTCAATGCGCTGCATCTACCGGATAACAGCAGAGTACTCGCCACGGTGTCGGCGGAACAATTGCATTCCATCGCCACCGGCTTCTATGGCGCCATTGCGGCGATCATTGCGTTGACGATGGCGGTCGTCACTTTCTTCTATTGCCTGGATGCGCTCTATGCCGAGCGGCGCGATCGCAGCATTCTGTTCTGGAAATCGCTGCCGGTGTCGGATGTGACGGCGGTTACGTCGAAACTGTTCGTCGCAGCGGTGGTATCGCCGGCGATCACGTTCGTCGTCATCGTCGCGACGCAGCTGATCATCCTGGTGCTGGGGACGATCATCATGACTGCCATGACTGGCAATTCACTGGCGCTGTGGCCCGCGGGAGCCACGCTGGAACTTACCACGGTATTGTTGTACTCGCTGGTTGCGCAATCGCTGTGGTTCGCGCCCGTAACCGCCTGGTTGATCTTCGTGTCGTCGTGGGTACGTCGCTCGCCGTTCATGTGGGCTCTGCTGGTCCCCGCGGCGATCGCGCTGGTCGAGCGCGTAGCGTTTGGCTCCGGCTACCTCGCCTCAATGCTGAAGTTTCGCAATGTGCAGGATTTCCTGGAAACTGCGTTCGCAGCGCCAGGCGTTGTCGATACCGGAACTACGGCGCGCAGCGACGGGTTCAATTTGCATCTGAGCGTCCCCGAACGCCTGATTGGAGCTGCAGATCCGCTACATTTCTTGTCCAGTCCGCATGTATGGATAGGACTGGCTGTTGCCGCCGCCTTGGTGGTAGCGACCATCTGGATGCGCCGCTATCGCGAACCGCTCTGAACGAAAAAAACACCGGGAGCAAGAACACCGGCCGTGGAACAATTGCGACTTCCCGACGCTTAACCTTGCTGGCCGCACGCTAATGAGCGGCGCAAGGAGCGGGCTGCATGAGTCGACTGGTCTGTGTATCGAACAGGATTTCTCCGCCGCGCAAGTCGGCTGCGCCGGGTGGGCTGGCGGTAGGGATACTGAGCGCATTGAAGCGTACCGGCGGATTGTGGTTCGGTTGGGGCGGGGAGACGGTTGACCAGGAGCCGGGCGATCCTGAGATTCATATCCGCGAAGGCGTCAGTTACGCCACCATCGAACTGCGTGCCAAAGAGTTCGAACTCTATTACAACGGCTATGCCAACCAAGTGCTGTGGCCGCTGTTTCATTATTTTCTCAAGGGTATGCGCTATAGCGCGGAGCAGCGCGATGCCTACGAGAACGTCAATCGCACCTTTGCCCAGAAGTTGCTGCCTTTGCTCGAGGCAAACGACGACATCTGGGTGCACGACTACCATCTGATGCCGCTGGCTCGGCGGCTGCGTGAACTCGGTGTGCAACGTCCGATCGGTTTTTTTCTGCACATCCCGTTTCCGAACATCGAAATGCTGCGCGTGCTGCCGACGTATGCAGAGTTGCTGCGCGATCTCACCTGTTACGACGTGATCGGGTTTCAGACCCATAACGATCTGCGCGGTTTTCATTCCGGTATCGAGCATTTGTTCGGCGCCGAAGCGATAAGGCCCGATGGCCGATTGAAAATCGGCGAGCGCGTGGTGCGGGCCGAAGTGTTTCCAATCGGCGTCGATGTGGATGCCGTGCAGCAGGAAGCCATCACGGCGCTGCCGGGCGAGGTCGTGAGGCGCATGACCGACAGTTTGATGGGGCGTTCTTTGATGATGGGCGTGGACCGTCTCGATTACAGCAAAGGCCTGGTCGAACGGTTCTCAGCGTACCGGCACTTTCTCGAGACCTATCCTGACAATCTCGGACGCATTACCTACATCCAGATCGCGCCGCTGTCGCGTACCGATGTGAAGGCGTATGTGGAAATCCGCCAGTCGCTAGAGCAGGCCGCGGGCCAGACGAACGGACGCTTCGCGGATACCGACTGGACACCGATACGCTACCTGAATCGGAATTTTCCGCATGCCACGCTCATGGGGTTCCTGCGCGCGGCACAGGTCGGTCTCGTCACGCCGTTGCGCGACGGCATGAACCTGGTTGCGAAGGAGTTCGTTGCCGCCCAGGATGAGAGCGATCCCGGCGTCCTCATCCTGTCGAATCTCGCCGGCGCCGCACGCGAACTCAGCGCGGCGCTGCTCGTCAATCCCTACGACAGTCGCGCCGTCGGACACGCCATTCAGGCGGCATTGTCGATGTCGCTTACCGAACGTCGCGAGCGTCACGGCGCGATGTTGCAGGTATTGCGACGTAACGACATCGCCAGCTGGACGCGACGCTTCGTCGAAGCGCTGCAGGAATCGCAGCGCGAGAGTTCACCCGAACCGCCGGCTCGGGAAACGTCTGGCGAATCGCCTATGCGCTTGGTGCGCGGACTGCAAAGCTATCGAGCGTGATCGTGCCCACTATGATCGTGCCCACTAGCAGCCTGTCGGACTGAAGTGATCGTAGCGAGGCGCGTGGCAGATGGTGGACAGTTTTTCGATCGTTGGAGGCGAATAGCCGTAGCTATTTAACGAGA
>JAIBJL010000400.1 GCA_020029545.1 Gammaproteobacteria bacterium | reverse complement strand
CACATCACTTCGGCGATTGGCGCGGCAATGATCGGCTGGTTCGGTACCGCCATGCTTTGTTACGTCACGCCGAAAGAACACCTCGGCCTGCCCGATCGCAATGACGTGAAGGTCGGCGTGATCACCTACAAGATTGCGGCGCATGCGGCCGATCTGGCGAAAGGGCATCCCGGTGCGCGCGATCGCGACGACGCGGTCTCGCGCGCGCGCTTCGATTTCCGGTGGGAGGATCAATTCAATCTTTCCCTCGATCCCGACACCGCCTGTGCTTTCCACGACCAGACCCTGCCGAAAGAAGCACACAAGGTTGCGCACTTCTGTTCCATGTGCGGACCGAAGTTCTGTTCGATGCGCATCTCGCACGAGGTCAAGGCAGAAGCCAAGGCACAGGGCATGCGTGAAATGTCGGACAAGTTCCGCGCGGTGGGCGAGCTCTACGTGCCTGCGGCCGAGAACAGCTAAGCATGCACGCAACCGTCATCGGTGCGGGCGTCGCGGGATTGGCCTGCGCTGTCGAGTTGGCCGAGCGCGGTGCGACGGTCGAAGTCTTCGAGCGTGGCGAAAAGCTCGGTTCGGCAAGTTGCTCCTGGTATGCGGGCGGCATGCTGGCGCCGTGGTGTGAGCTGGAAAGTGCCGAACCTCTCGTGGCGCGGCTGGGCAGCGAGAGCCTCGCGTGGTGGCAGAAAAAATGTCCCGGCGTGGCCATCAACGGTAGCCTGGTCGTTGCTCACCGTCGCGATGCTGCCGACCTTACGCAGTTCAGCCGCCGCACCGAGCGGTTCGAATGGCTCGACGGCGACAGGATCGCCACGCTGGAGCCGGATCTGGGTGAGCGTTTCGACCAAGCGCTGTTCTTCAAGGAAGAAGGACACCTCGATCCGCGCGTCGCGCTGGCGGCACTGGCAGACCGGCTTGGCGCACTGGACGTGCCGCTGCGCTTCGGCGTCACCGCGGCCACGTCGCCCTCTTCCGGCCGTTGTGTGATCAACTGCAGCGGGCTGGCGGCGCGCGACGTTCTCCACGATCTGCGCGGCGTCAAAGGAGAGATGCTGTTACTGCGGTCGCGCGATGTTTGCCTGTCGCGACCGGTCCGCGTGCTGCATCCGCGCATTCCCCTGTATGTGGTGCCGCGTGCCGACGAGATGTTCATGGTGGGCGCCACGATGATCGAAAGCGATCAGCCCAGTCGCATTACCGCTCGCTCGATGCTGGAACTGTTGAGCGCCGCGTATGCGCTGCACCCAGCATTCGGTGAAGCGGAGATCGTCGAAATCGGCACCGGAGTGCGTCCCGCGTTTCCCGATAATCTGCCGCGCATCGGCTGGCACGGCGGGGTCCTGCATGTGAACGGCCTGTTCCGCCATGGCTTTCTGCTGGCGCCGGCGCTCGCTCGCAGGGTCGCCGAGATCGTCCTCGAGGGCCGCCATTTTTCCCAAGGTGCAGCATGAAGATTCTCGTGAACGGCGATTGGCATGACACAGGCGCCCGCGATCTGGCGTCGGCATTGCAGGAACTTGGGTATGGCGAGGCCGTCGTGGCAACGGCATTGAACGGCGAGTTCGTCTCCACGGACTCGCGAGCGACGGTCCGGCTCGCCGACGGCGATCGAGTCGAAGTCCTGGCGCCCATGCAGGGAGGCTGAATGCTGACGCTGTACGGCACCGAGATCCGTTCGCGCCTGTTGCTGGGGACCTCGCGGTATCCATCGCCGGCGGTGCTGGCAGACGCGGTCAAAGCATCCGATGCACAAATCGTAACGGTGAGTCTGCGGCGCGAAGCCAGCGGCGAACGCGCCGGTCAAGGATTCTGGTCCCTGGTGCGCGATCTCGGCGTGCGTGTGCTGCCCAACACCGCCGGTTGCCACTCCGCGAAGGAGGCTGTCACGACCGCGCAGATGGCAAGGGAAGTGTTCGGTACGTCGTGGATCAAGCTCGAAGTCATCGGCGAGGACGACACGCTGCAACCCGATGTGTTCGGGCTGGTCGAGGCCGCGCGCATTCTTGCAGCCGATGGGTTCGAGGTTTTTCCCTACATGACCGAGGATCTCATTGTCGCGGAGAAGCTGCTGGCCGCTGGTTGCCGGGTGCTGATGCCCTGGGGCGCGCCGATCGGCTCGGGTCGCGGGCTCAACAACCTGTTCGGCCTGAAGACCTTGCGGGCGCACTTTCCGGACGTGCCGCTGGTGATCGACGCCGGGATCGGTGTTCCGTCTCACGCAGCGCAGGCGATGGAACTTGGCTTCGATGCCGTGCTCATCAATACGGCCGTAGCGCAGGCCGCCGATCCCGTGAAGATGGCCGCGGCTTTCGCGCAAGCGGTGCAGGCCGGACATGCCGCGCGCCAGGCGGGCCCGATGGAACCGCGCGACATGGCAGTTCCTTCCACGCCGGTGATCGGCACGGCGTTTCTCCGCTGAGACTATGCAGCTGCCACGCGTGTATCCCGTCGTAGCCAGCGCAAGCTGGGTCGGCCGGTTGGTGTCACAGGGTGTGCGACTGATACAGCTGCGCATCAAGGATCGTGGCATCGATGCGCTGCGCAGCGAAATTCGTGAGGCGAAGCAACTCTGCAAAGACGCGGACGCACAGTTGATCGTCAACGACTACTGGCAGCTCGCGATGCTAGAGGGTTGCGACTTCGTGCATCTTGGACAGAGCGATCTCGCGCACGCCGATATCGCGGCGCTGCGTCGCGCGGGTGTCAGGATCGGCATCAGTACGCATGATCATGCCGAGCTCGCGCGCGCTCTGGATCTCGCACCCGACTACGTTGCACTCGGTCCGATCTATCCCACGACGCTCAAGGTCATGCCGTGGGCACCGCAGGGACTTGAGCGCATTACCGAATGGAAGCATCGTATCGGCAGCATCCCCCTCGTGGCGATCGGCGGACTCACCGTCGAGCGCTTGCCAGGCGTATTCGCTGCCGGAGCGGACGTTGCGGCGGTAGTCAACGACATCGTCGGCAACCCCGACCCTGAAGCGCGTATCGCGCAGTGGCTGGCAACGGCAGGTCGTCCGCAATGAGCGATCGATACTCGCGACAGACGATCCTGCCGGAAGTGGGCGCAGCCGGACAGGCACGCTTGCAGGACTCCACGGTGGTGGTGATCGGCGCGGGCGGACTCGGTTCGGCGGTGTTGCAGTATCTGGGTGCGGCGGGCGTCGGTCGCCTGGTGATCGTCGATCACGATCGTGTCGAAGAATCGAATCTGCATCGCCAGCCGCTCTACCGCATGAGCTACATCGGTATGTTCAAGGCACAGGCCGCGCGCAAGGCATTGCTGGAGGCGAATCCCGGCATCCGGATCGACGCGATTTGCGAACGCCTCACGCCAGCCAATGCACCTCACTGGGTGGCGACAGCCGATGTCGTGGTCGATGCGGCGGATAGCTTTGCTGTCACGTACATCGCCAGCGACGAGTGCCGCCGGGCGAACAAGACCTTGATCAGCGCCTCGGTACTCGGGCTGTCCGGCTACGTCGGCGCGTTTTGCGGTGGCGGGCCCAGCTATCGTGCCGTGTTTCCCGAAATGCCGCGCCAAGCGGGCAGCTGTGCGCAGTCGGGGGTGTTGGGTACCGCCGTTGGCGTCATCGGCACCTTGCAAGCTCACATGGTCCTCGGCGTGTTGCTGAATCTGCGGTCGTGCCTGCCGGGGCATCTCATCAGGGTGGATCTGCGCACGCTGCGTTGCAGCGATTTCTCGTTCGCGACCGCCTGCGAGCCGGTCGATGCAGTACTCACCTTCATTGCTGCCGAGCAGGTCACCGCCACCGATGTCGTCATCGATTTGCGCAGCACCACCGAGGCACCGCTGTCGCCCATTGCCACAGCGTTGCGGATCGACATGGCTTCGTTAGAGCGCGCAGCCGCGAAGCTGCCGGTGCAGCACCGTGTAGTGCTGTGTTGCCGGACGGGCGTCCGCGCCTGGCGCGCTGCCCGGGTGTTGCAGCAGCGAGGTCATCGGAATGTGGCGCTCATCGCGTTTGGAGACTGATCTCACCCGCGCTCGAACCACCGAGCCAGTCTGCGAGCGGCCCGCCGTGCTCGTGATCGCCGCGACAGATTCGAGCGGCGGAGCGGGACTGGTGCGCGACGTACGGGTACTGAACGATTTCTCGGTCGATGTTCTGTGCGCCATCACGGCCGTCACAGCGCAGTCGGATTCGCGAGTATCCGCCGTGCACCACGTGCCACCGGCGATTCTCAGTGCGCAGATTCAGGCAGCGTTTGCGACGCGACCGATCGGCGCTGTCAAAGTCGGCATGCTGGGATGCCGCGCGACTGTAGAGGTAGTCGTCGACAGTCTGATCGCGGAGAGCCCGGTACCGATTGTGCTCGACCCTGTGCTGGTGGCGTCTTCCGGCGCAGTGCTGCTCGACGCAGAGGGCCGCGCGGCGATGCGCGAGCGGTTGTTTCCGCGCGCGACGCTGGTGACGCCGAACATTCCGGAAGCGGCCGCACTCTTGAACGAAGCAGTTGCCACGAGTGAGTCTGCTTTGATCGCGCAGTCGCGGCGACTTCTTGAGCTTGGACCGCAGGCGGTCCTGCTCAAAGGCGGACACAGCGAAGGCGAGCAGGCGATCGACCTGCTGATCGCGGCCAACGCCGACGTGCAGCGCATCGTCGCGCCGCGTGTCCGCGGCACGAGTCGCGG
>JAIBJL010000096.1 GCA_020029545.1 Gammaproteobacteria bacterium | reverse complement strand
CGTCAAAGCGGAATTTGAGGGTGTGCGCCGCACCTACCTGCCGATGCACTCGGTGGTGCGCATCGATGAAGTCCTGAAGCAGGGCATCAGCAAGATCAGCGCAGCGGAAGGCTCGAATGTCATGCCCTTTCCCATGCCCGTGTACACGCCAGGGGACGGACCGCGGAAATAGTGCAGTCGGGGGCGGGCGGTGCCGAAGCGCCAATAGGGCCTGGGTCGTGGGGCCTGGGTAAGAGACTCGAATGTGCCAGCGTGTACCCCGATTCGTTTCCTACCCAGGCCCCACGCCCCAGGCCCTCGCGCCAAGGCGGTCGGTTTGAGTCGAGTCGCGGGCAAACATTTCTAAGTCAGCGCCATTGACCTGGATATCATTCCTTGACCCAAGGCGATCCCTGCCGGACCACGGGATCAGTCCGGACTGAAATCGGTAGTTGCCCGCCTGGCCGACTGCGGCGCAGGATTTTCCGCTATCATTCGCGCCCGTAAAATCTGCGCTGTCGTGCATTGCGATGTCCTCGCCGCGAGGCTTGCGACGTGCGTCGGCGCACCTGCCGAACTTGCTGCCAATGTTGACACTGCCGGGCGCTCGCGCGCTGTCCGATTTCCGCACTGCCAAGCTGCTCGGCGCTGCCCAGGCGCAATTTCCCCAGGTCCGTTCGCTGTCGGCGCGTTTCGTCCATTTCGTACAGACGCAGCCGCTGTCAGATGCGCACCGCAAGGTCCTGGAGTCGTTGCTCACGTATGGGCCGAGCGATGGGGCGGATGCCAATGAACTGGCGACGTCCGGCGATACCCTGGTCGTCATCGTTCCGCGCCCCGGCACGATCTCGCCCTGGTCGAGCAAGGCCACCGACATCGCGCATGTCTGCGGGCTCGACGCGATCGAACGTATCGAACGCGGCATTGCCTATCGAATCGGTACGACGGCACCACTGGCCGCAGCGCAGCGCGACTCAGTAGCGAAACTATTGTTCGATCGCATGACCGAGGCCGCGATCTTTGCGTTCGAGGACGCCGGCAGGCTATTCGCTCACGCGACGCCAAGGCCGCTGGCCTCCGTGCCGATTCTCAAGCACGGGCGCCAGGCGCTGGAGCAGGCGAACGAGCAACTGGGGCTGGCGCTGTCCGGCGATGAAGTCGACTACCTGTTGGACCATTTCACGCGGCTCGAACGCGATCCGACCGATGTCGAACTGATGATGTTTGCGCAGGCAAATTCCGAGCACTGTCGCCACAAGGTCTTCAATGCGCACTGGATCATCGACGGCGAAGCACAGCCGAAGTCATTGATGGCGATGATTCGCAACACGCACGCGAAGAGTCCGCAAGGCGTGCTCTCCGCCTATCGCGACAACGCTGCCGTGATCGAAGGCGCTACGGGACGACGCTGGTTTGCCGATGCGGTCACGCACCGCTACGGCGGTGTCGATGAGCCCATCGATATTCTGCTGAAAGTCGAAACCCACAATCATCCGACGGCGATCTCGCCCTTCCCAGGCGCGGCCACCGGCTCGGGCGGGGAAATACGCGATGAGGGGGCGACCGGTCGCGGCGGTAAACCCAAGGCAGGTCTTGCGGGATTCTCCGTGTCGAATCTGCGCATTCCGGGATTCTTGCAGCCCTGGGAGCAAGACTTCGGGCGCCCCGCACGCATCGCATCGGCGCTCGACATCATGCTCGAAGGACCGATCGGCGCTGCCGCATTCAATAACGAATTCGGCCGCCCGAATATTCTCGGCTACTTCCGCACGTTCGAACTCGAAGCAGCGCATGCCGAACGCGCGACGCTGCGCGGCTTTCACAAGCCCATCATGATTGCCGGCGGCTTGGGCAATGTGCGACGCCAGCACGTTGAGAAATTGGAAGTCATGCCCGGCGCGAAGATCGTCGTGCTCGGCGGGCCCGCCATGCTGATCGGTCTCGGCGGCGGCGCCGCATCCTCCGTCGGCAGCGGTTCGAGCAGCGAAGATCTGGATTTCGCGTCCGTACAACGCGGCAACCCCGAAGTACAACGTCGCGCGCAGGAAGTCATCGATCGCTGCTGGGCACTGGGAGAAGCCAATCCCATCGTGCTGATTCACGATGTCGGTGCCGGCGGTCTGTCCAATGCGATTCCCGAATCGATCGCACACAGCGCTCGCGGCGGACGCATCGATCTGCGCTCGATTCCGACGGTGGAGCCGGGGATGTCGCCGGTGGAGATCTGGTGCAACGAAGCGCAGGAGCGTTACGTGCTCATCATCGCGCCGCAGGACATCGAGCGTTTCACAGCACTGTGCGAGCGCGAACGTTGTCCGTTTGCGGTGGTCGGCGACATTACGGCAGACGGCTGGTTGCAAGTCAGCGATCCGTTGCTCAAGCATCCGCCGGTCGACGTCCCTCTCGATGTGATTCTCGGCAAGGCGCCGAAGATGACCCGCAACGTACGTCGCCTCACGTCGCTCGGCGATGATTTCGATGCCGCCAGTGTCGATGTGCGTGAAGCCGCTTATCGCCTGCTGCGCTTCCCGGCCATTGCCGACAAGACCTTCCTGATTTCCATTGGCGATCGCAGTGTGGGCGGCATGATCAGCCGCGACTCATTGGTCGGTCCGTGGCAGGTGCCGGTGAGCGATGTCGCAGTGACATTGAGCGACTACACCTCGACGGCGGGTGAAGCGATGTCGATGGGCGAACGCTCGCCGCTGGCATTGCTGAATGCGGCCGCCTCGGGACGCATGGCGGTTGCCGAGTCCATCACGAATATCGCCGCCGCCGATATCGCTAAATTGTCGGACGTGCGACTGTCGGCGAACTGGATGGCCGCGTGCGGCGAACCCGGCGAAGACGCCGATCTGTACGAGACGGTGAAAACCGTGGGCGAGGAGTTTTGTCCGGCTCTCGGGATCGCGATTCCGGTGGGCAAGGATTCCATCTCGATGAAGACGAGCTGGAGCGAGGCGGGCGAGCCACGCAAGATGGTCGCGCCGTTGACGCTGATCGTTTCTGCCTTCGCACCGGTGGTCGATGTGCGCCGCACGTTGACGCCGCAATTGCGCACCGATCTGGGCGACACGCGATTGTTGCTGATCGACCTGGGTTTTGGCCGCGATCGCATCGGTGGTTCATCGTTGGCCCAGGTCTACAGTCGACTCGGCCGGGTCACACCGGACTGCGAGCCTGCCGTGCTCGCGGCTTTTTTTGCGGCCATCGGCGAGCTGCGTGGCAAGGGCAAGCTCATTGCGTATCACGATCGCTCCGACGGTGGCCTGTTCGTGACTTTGTGCGAGATGGCATTCGCCGGACATTGCGGCATCGATGTGAATTTCGCGACAAAGTCGGTGCCGGCTGCAGCCCTTTTCAGCGAAGAACCCGGTGCCGTAGTGCAGGTACCCAGCGGCGAACTGGCTTACGTGCGCAAAGTGCTGGAGAGGCACGGGCTGGTCACCGCCACGCATGAGATCGGCAAGGTAATGAACGCCGACCGCGTACGCATTGCAATCTCGGGCAAGCTGGTGCTGGATGAACCGCGTTCGGAACTGCATCGTGCGTGGTCCGAGACCACCTATCGCATGGTGTCGTTGCGCGATAATCCCGAGTGCGCGACGCAGCAGTACCAATCGGCCATCGACCCCGCCAATCCGGGATTGCACGCGGCGCTGACATTCAATCCTGCGCAGGACATTGCGGCGCCCTACATCGCCCGCGGTGTGCGACCTGCGATCGCCATCCTGCGCGAGCAGGGCGTCAACAGCCAGGTGGAAATGGCGGCAGCGTTCGATCGCGCCGGTTTCGCTACGCAAGATGTCCACATGACCGATCTGTTCGCCGGCCGTGCGAAGTTGAGCGACTTCCGTGGACTGGTGCTGTGCGGCGGCTTCTCGTACGGCGATGTCCTGGGCGCGGGCGAGGGCTGGGCGAAGTCGATCCTGTTTCATGCGCAGCTGCGCGATGCGTTCAGCGAGTATTTTGCGCGCAGCGATACGTTCTCGCTCGGTGTGTGTAATGGGTGCCAGATGATGGCCGCGCTGCATTCGATCGTGCCGGGGACACAGCACTGGCCGCGGTTCGTGCGCAATCGTTCCGAACAGTTCGAAGGTCGGTTGAGCCTGGTCGAAGTCGTGAAGTCGCCCTCTATCTTGCTCGCTGGCATGGCGGGTTCACGCATGCCCATTGCCGTGGCGCATGGCGAGGGCTACGCAGAATTCAAGAGTGCTGCGCAGCTTGATCAATTCAATCGCGCCAGCCTGTTGTCGCTGCGCTTCGTCGACAACGAAGGCCGACCGACCGAACACTATCCGGAGAACCCGAACGGTTCGCCGCAAGGCATCACCGGCATCACGACCACCGACGGTCGTGTGACCTTGCTCATGCCGCATCCCGAGCGGGTGTTCCGCACCGTGCAGCACTCGTGGCATCCGGATGACTGGAGCGCAGACAGTCCGTGGATGCAGATCTTCCGCAATGCGCGGGTGTGGGTCGACTGACCGAGCCGCCGATTGTTGCGATCGAGGACTGTGCCCGGAAGTTGCGCATTGTGGCTGGGAGCCTGTCCAAGTCGTGGCCATCTACTTAAAGAACGGCGGCGGCAAAGGCTGTCAATCAAACGATATGCGAGACCTCAATATCGCCCCAATGCGACTTAAGGTACTCGGCCACTAGCCGCCGATGGCAGTGGTGCGGCTTTTCCTCGCTGCAAAGGAGGCACCCGTCAGCGATTACGGCGCGGTCGATCTTTTTTTCAATTTGGCGACGGCGCATCAGGTCAAGAAACTTTTGCTCATATACGGACCAATCCCCCTTATTTTTCTTGTACTCATCAAGGATGTCCTGCGTAGGTCCAAGGTCTGGAAGATGCACGTAGTCCATACCGCAGATCTCGCGAAGGAAGAACTGCAAGTCGTTGCGTTTGGCGAAGCCCGCCAGCTGGGACACATTGTTAAGCCGGACGTCAACGATACGTCTAGCACCGGAGCGCTTCAGCTTGGAAAAGAAGTCTTCTGCTGATTTCTTGGTGAAGCCAATAGTGAACAATTTCACGACTCCTGCTCCGCGAGCATTTCATCGACATAGGCGATCTTCTGCTCCCGCATCCCGCAGGCCGCCTCGATCAGTTCTTCGTGACTGCGGAACATGTCCACCTGGGGGAGTCCAACAAGGTCCAGCAACCGTGACATCGTCTTCTCCTGCGACTCTGTGCTGCCGTCCGACAAGATGTGGACGATAGATTGGAGAAGTTGGAGAAACTTCTCCATCGAATGCGTGGAGTGACCCACTGTATAAATCTTGGTCCGGTCGGCGGCATTCATGGCCGTGCTCCTGCGCGTTGAATCACGGCAGCCACTAACTTCTAGCGGCGCCACTCTCCGTTCAGCTTCTGCATCGGCTCGCCGCACCTGACAGAGAGGCAGCATTCGCCGAGTTGGTACGTTCCATCATCTCGCGCCTTATAGGTGCGCTCGATAACTGGATCGGTTACCCAAAGAGCACATCGGGTCCCACAGTGTCTGAAATCGGCCATCACTCGACGCTTCGGGTTCCCGAATGCAGCGCGGGGCGCAAGCACTCTCAGTTCAATACTTGGGGCATGGCTGATCAAGTGCAGCAGGGTAGGATTCGATCGCGTGGAGGCGCATGACCAAGACCTCCAGTTGATCGCTGCCGCTTACCGACGCTAACCTGCGGCTGGACACGAAGGCCGTTCTGCGAAATGCCAGGGTAGAGCAGAGGATTTGAAATCCCTCCACTGGTGGTGGCGGAGCCTTCGACTGGCTTTTGCTTGCGGCATTGCTGCGCAGCCTGGCAGCAGCAAGAGTGGCAATGCCTGCAGATCATTGCAGTCAGACCGGCGGCCGCACATCGTGGGTCTGATCATCCTGTAGAGGGGCGCTACGCTGCCAGGTTGGCGGGGTGGACTGGGGGAGGGCTTCGAACTTGAAATCGACCGCGCACATCGAATCTTCAGCACTTGCGCATCTCATCGAGCAGATGCGTCCGGCGCTGGTGAAGTTCTTCAGAAGAAAGTCCGGCCAGGCCGATCTGGCCGAGGATCTGGCGCAGGATGTCTTGCTTCGCACGCTAAGGCATGCCACCTGGGAAACTCCCGAACAGGCGCGGGGTTACATCTTCCGCAGCGCGGTCAATCGCTGGCGTGACCACATAAGAATGATGCGAACCCATGGCGTGGCGGTCGAGTGGGACGACGCTGCGGCGGCGGAATTGGCTGGCACCCTCTCGAAAAATGAGGAAACGGCTCCCGAGCACGTATTAACAGTAGAGCAGGAGCTGAATCGCGTGGTGATGACCCTGCTGCAGCTCAAGGAGCGGACCCGCGACGTGTTTCTGCTGATCAGGTTCGAACAGATGAAACAGGCCGAAGTCGCGCAGATGCTGGGCATCTCGGTGAGTACTGTTGAGAAGGAGCTGGTCAAGGCCTTGGCGCACCTGGCGCGGTGTGCCAGCCAGGATGGAACGCCATGATTTCTAAGGATCGAAATTCGATCGGGGCGGCTGCTCCGGACTCCGAGGAGCTGGCGGCTCAAGTCTTTGCGCGCCGTCGCTTTGGCCCGTGGGACACTGTCGATGAATCCGGACTCCAGGTCCGTATCGAGCAGGATGCCGGCTTTGCAAATGCGTATCGGCGGGTCGAACAATCCTGGGCTGCGGTGGGTCACCACGCGACCTCCGCAGAGCTGATGGGTTTGCGCGAGCAGGCCATTGCAAGAGCTCGCCGGGCCAGCGCGCGGCGATGGGCGAGAGATGACAGAGGCCAGTGGCGGGTGTTGCGGATCGCCGCCGGCATTGCAGCGCTCGGGATGGTATTGGCGGCCGCATATCATCTCGCGCCCTTTGGGCTCAGGCCTGGCGAGTACCGCACGGGCATCGGCGAACAGCGCTCGATCGAGCTCGACGACCGCACGCGAATTGCGCTGGATGCGGCCACGCGATTGCGCGTGCGTTTCTCCAAAGACAGTCGCATCGTTGAACTGCTGCAGGGACAGGCGCAGTTCTCTGTTGCCAAGGATTCAGCCCGGCCTTTCAAAGTAGAGGCTGGCGATCATACGGTCGTGGCCGTTGGCACGATATTCAATGTCGAGTATGTCGAGGGCGAGATGCAAGTGGCCATGCTCGAAGGCAAGGTCGCGGTTCTGTCGCCGGACACCGGAAATCCGCGACCCATGGGCGCCGCGGAAACCCTACTTACGTCTGGCGCAGCCCTGCGCGTGACCCGGCAGGGACAGACCACAGTCACGCCGCAAGCCGATCTCGAAGCCGTGACCGCCTGGCACCAACATAGGGTGATTCTCCACTCCGAGCCCTTGAGCCAGGCAGTTCGCCGGCTCAATCGCTACTCACGTCTGCAATTGCAGGTGGATGACCCGAAGCTCGTCTCGATGAACATCAGCGGCGTGTTCGATGCGGGCGACACCGCTGCATTTGTCGAGGCGGTGGAGTCCTATCTGCCCGTGGTCGCCGAACACATCGACGCCGACACCATCCGGCTCAGGTTGCGATAAGCCGGGCGGCCCGCCCCAGGGATGAATACCCGCGCAAATATTTTTACGGCTTCCTGCGGATGGCACGTATTAATAATCATGCGGCCCGCAGACCGCGCCACAATGAAGATGCGAGGGGAGCAACGATGCGCAGCAAAGTTCCGGCGAGAGCTATTCTCGTCTGTCTTTTTTTTACCTTCCGTGCTGCCGGGGCCGATGTACCCGGAGCGATGTACCGCCTTGATATTCCCGCCCAGGACCTGAACGCAGCCCTGCAGCAGTTGGCGCTGGCCTCACGGCACAACCTGTTCTACCGATCCGAGCTGGTCGCGGGCAGAGTCAGTCCGGCGCTCAAGGGAGAATTCACGACCGATGAGGCGCTCGACGCGTTGCTGAACGGAACCGACTTCACCTACGACATCACGCCGCTGGCAACCGTCCTTATCCGGGACAAGGACTCCTCCTTGATCGCGAGCGCGGCGGCCAACGCCCCGTTACGGGTGGCGGCAGTCGTCGGCGCGGAGGAGCGCGCGAAGACGGATCCGCCTGCAACACAGGGTGAACCTGCCCCGCTGGAGGAGGTGCTCGTCACGGCGCAGAAGCGCGAAGAGCGGCTGCAGGATGTGCCGATCGCCATAGCCGTGCTGGGCGGCAACGCATTCGACAAATCCTCCGATCGCGGCATCGTCGAGGCTGTGGGTCGCGTGCCGGGCGTGTTCAGCGCGGTCTCCGGCAACGGCAGTCGCCAGGGCGGCGGCAATCCGATGATCGTGATCCGCGGCGTTTCTGCACCGGCGACCGGCACCAGCACCACCGGTTACTACCTCGACAACGTCCCGTATTCGCGCAATACACTGTCCATCGTGCCGGACATCAATCCCTATGACCTCGATCGGGTGGAGGTGTTGCGCGGTCCGCAAGGCACGCTGTATGGCGCCACTGCACTGAATGGCGTGGTGCGCGTACTCACGAAGAATCCGGACCTGCAGGATTTCGAATTCAAGACCCGTGGGTCGCTGCAGAGCACCGAGCGGGGCAGCGAGAGCTACTCAGGTGACACGGCATTCAACATGCCGCTGATCCAGGACAAGCTCGCCGCCCGCCTCGTGCTCGGCTACCAGGATCTCGGCGGCTGGATCGACAAACCGAATCTTGCTTCCGGCCCCAAAAAGGACGCCAACGACACCGAGAAGAAGACCGGTCGCATCAAGCTTGCCGCCAAACCGACCGACGACTTCTGGGTCGGGCTGTCCGGCTGGTTCCAGCGCTCCGAGGGGGGCTCGTTGCCGACATCCTCGGACGGGGGGCGCACCAATGTCTCGCGGCTGGATGAATACAACACCTTCGACTTCGACATCTACAACCTCGATCTGGGCTACGACACCCGCCTGTTCTCGATCAAGAGCGCGACCAGCTACGTCGATCTGACGCTGGATAACTCCTTCGATTTCACGTCCCAGGTACCGGGCAATGCGATCATTGGCACCGCCGACAGCAGCATATTCACCGAAGAGGTGGTGCTGAACTCGCTGGGCCAGGGGCCGTGGCGCTGGACATTGGGAGCCATGTACCGTGATGGGCAGGACAATGTTTCCCAACTACGCTCCTTGTCGACGGTGCCGGATATCACTCACACCCAATCGAAGTCCATCGCCGTCTACGGCGAGCTCACTCGTGTGTTCGCGGAGGGCCGGTATGAACTGACCGGCGGCCTGCGCTACTTCAGGGACAAGCTGCACGATTGGGAAGACTCGCGTTCCGACACCCCCAATGGCATCCCGACCGGCGGCCTGCAGTCGACCGAGAGCACTTTCAAGAAAACGACGCCACGAGTCGTGTTCACCTGGCATCCAGAGGAAGGCTCCACGCTCTATGCAAGTTATTCGCAGGGCTTCCGCAGCGGCATCAACCAGCGTTTCGCGGTGGTCGCAGCAGATCCAAATGTTCCGGCAGCGCAACCCGACACGCTGACGAACTACGAGATCGGAGCCAAGGAGAACCTGCTCGGCGGCCAGCTGGCGCTTGAATTGGCCTTGTACTACATCGACTGGAAGGATCCGCAGCTGAACAGAACGATATATATCGGCAATCCACTCGGTCCATCGGTCATCTACGACAGTGGCGACTCGATAAGCGGCGCCGGCTTCGATCTGTCCATTGCGTACTCTCCAATCGATTCCCTGAAGTTGGGACTCAATGGCGGATGGAACGACCTCACGTTCGACACCGACGTGTACTCGCTGACCAATGTTCGGGGAGTTGGCGTCCTCAACATTCTCGTTTCCCGAAAGGGCACTCGCCCGGTGAGTTCACCGCAGACCACCGTGGGAGCGTTCGTTGATTACTCCGTTCCGCTGGGCGGCAATGGTTACCGCGGCCGACTGTCGGCTTCGGCAAACCACGTCTCCGAACAGATCTCCGCCATCGACTCCTCCGGCAGAGTCAACCGGTCGGAGGGCGTACCGTACAAGGGTGATTCCATGATGATCACTCGCGCGAGTTTCACGGTCGATGCACCGAAGCACTGGAGCGCCATGCTGTTCGTCGACAACATCGGCAACGATCAAGGTCTGATGCGGGACTCGTTCTCGTCGCAATACAACACCGTTATTCGACCGCGAACCTACGGTGTTCAGCTCGAGTACCGGTACTGACCCAATGGCCGCCGCGGACTCACCCCGCGGCGGCCCCACTACTGACGATGAAGCCAAGCTCGGGAGCAATCTCCTGTAGCGAGGAAACGATGAATCGAAGGAAGCTCACCATTGCAGCGGCCGCGATCTGTGCATTCCCTGCACTGGGAGCGCCGGCCGCCTCGAATGCACCGATCGCCCCGGCTGCGCAGACCGTCAAACCGGTACCGCGCCCCGCGCCGCGGGACCCCAACGCTCCGATGATTCCTGCGAAACGATCGGTCGAATGGGATGGCTATGCGCCGACTCCGCAATGGCCAGGCCAGACACATGCGCCGCGGCCCGCGAAAAGCGCTGCTTTCGACGTAGAGACGGTCGCGCAGGGTTTCACCCGCGCATTTTCTTTCAACTTCCTCCCTGACGGCCGAATGATCGTGGCCGAGCGTGGCGGGGCCATCAAGATTGCGGGTCTCGATGGCAAGGTGTCCGAGGTTCAGGGGCCGCCCAACCTGTACACCAATCCCGGGCAGGGCATGTACGAAGTGCGGCCCGACCGCGACTTCGCCACCAACCGCCAAGTCTACCTGACGTACACCACGGTGCCCGCGAATGCGCCGCAGTGGCAGGGTGGTGGCATCGCCATCGTAGCCAGCGCCACGCTGTCAGCCGACGACAAGCAGCTTGAGAACGTTCGCGTGCTGATGAGCACCGAAGGCATGGATGCCCGGGTCATACAGGCGTCCGATGGCACGCTCATGGTCACATCGACGGTGGTTTCCGCCGTGCAGTTGAATGCCCGCGACTGGCCACAGTCCCAGCAGCTCGACAGCAACATGGGCAAGGTTCTGCGCATCAACACCGATGGCACGGTTCCGGCCGACAATCCGTTCGTCGGCCGCAAGGGCGCGCACCCGGAGATTTACGCGCTCGGGTTCAGGGACATCCAGGGGGTGGTGATCCATCCGCGCACTGGCAAGTTGTGGACCAGCGAGCATGGCCCGCGTGGCGGCGACGAAATCAACGCCGTCGAGAAGGGCAAGAACTATGGCTTCCCGGTCATCGGCTACGGCCACGAATACGACGGCACGCCGATCAACAACGACAAGACCTTCCAGGAGGGGATGGAGCAGCCGGTGTACTTCTGGACCCCCGACATCGCTCCGGCGGGGATTGCGTTCTATACCGGCCGGCTGTTTCCTGAATGGCAGGGCGACCTGTTTGTCGCCGCGCTTGCCAACCACTCCCTGGTGCGGCTGGTGCTCAAAGGCGAGCGGGTCATCGGTGAAGAACGACTGCTGAGCGAACTGAATAGCCGCGTCCGCGGCGTCAACCAGGGACCCGACGGGGCGCTGTACGTCCTCATTGACGGGGCATCCAAAATATTTCCTCAAGGCGCGACCGGCAAAATCCTGAGACTGATGCCGAAGAGGTAGGTCCACTCCATATGCGTACCATCCATAAACCAGGGCCCGGATCTCACATGTCTAGAATCACCAGTATGGCTGCCATCGGCCTCACCCTCCTTGCCGGAGCCGCATCGGCCGCCGCGTCGACACCCACCCCCCCGGATTGGAGCGGAACGTGGGTAAATAGCACGGGGCTCTACTTTTCCAATCCGGGCACATTCCGGCCGCTCCAGAACGCTGGACAGGGCACCAACCTGCCGCCGTTGAAACCCGAGTTCGAGAAAAGGTGGCGGGACACGATGGCTGCCTCCGCGAGGGGGGAGCCGACCAAGGATGCGGGTGCGGAGTGCGGCTGGCCTGGCGTTCCGGCAGGCAATCTTTCACCTATGCCGCACGAGTTCCTGATTACGCGCGATCGGGTGGGAATCCTTTCCGAATATACCGGAGGGTTCCGCCTGGTCTACATGGATGGTCGCAAGCTCCCGGAAGATTTCGAACTCAGCTACAACGGCTTCTCCACCGGCCGCTGGGAAGGCGACACGCTGGTCATCGATACGGTGGGGCTACGCGGTGACTACCAACTTGAGCTCAGCGGTATAGAGCATACCGAGCAGTTGACGGTCCGCGAGCGTATCCGGAAGGTCGGGCCCGACCTCATGGAGAACGAGATCACGATGACGGATCCCGGGGCGTTCATCAAACCCTGGAAGGCCACGGTCCAATTCCGTCGCATGCCGCCGGACGAACCAGGCAGCCGCATGATCGAGTACGTCTGTCAGGACAATAACCGCAACGGGGTCGGGGCCGACGGCACCACGTATACGTTGGGTCCAGACGGCAAGCCCCTCCACGGACCGGAGAAATGACCTGCGCCGCTCGATGACAGCCGCGATTCTAAAGACACGAGGTTTGATTCATGAACGCCAAGACAATTGCCGCCACAATTCTCCTCTCGACAGCGGCCATCGGTACACCAGCCTGGGCTCACCACTCCTTCGCCATGTTCGACATGGGCAAGCAGGTCGTTCTCGATGGCACCGTGAAGGAGTTCCAGTGGACTGCTCCCCACAGCTGGATCCAGCTGATGGTGGCCGGAGCAGATGGCAAGGAGGTCGAGTGGAGCATTGAATGGCGCTCCCCTAACCAATTGCTGCGCACCGGCGTCAAGAAAACCGTCTTCAAGCCCGGTGACAAGGTGCAGATCACCATCAACCCGATGAGGAACGGTGCTCCGGGTGGCTCGCTCGCCAGAGCGCGGCTT
>JAIBJL010000399.1 GCA_020029545.1 Gammaproteobacteria bacterium | reverse complement strand
CCTGATCCCTCTTCTTGCCCCCACCGTATTCTTTCGGAACAACATAACGACAGGGAGCGCATATGGATTGGCGAAAATGGCGGCACACGGTAGCGACAATCGTCGGAATCATTGTGTGTTCGATTGGTACGCCGGCTCAGGCCGCTGACCCGGTGTGGCTTCAGCAGAGCGCCATCGAGCGTATTGACGGCTTCATTCAGCACTTTCGCAAGACCGGTGATTTTCGATCCCGCGTCAATGAGCTACACCGGGCCGAGGCCGATCTTGTGACCAGCAATCAAGCCTTCGCGACACGCAAAGATTGGGCGAATGTTGCCCACGGGCTCGTTCGCCTCGGCGACATCGCACGCATGCAAAGCAATTGGGATATCGCCATGGCGCGCTATAAAGAGGCCGGGGCGGCCGCACGACGAGCCCGAAATACCGTGCTGCAGGCGCGTGCGTTTCTTGGTTCGGCGCGATCCGAATTGTCGCGGAAAAATCTCGGAGCAGCGGCCAGTCACATAGCCAAAGCAATCCCGCTCGCCGAGGCTGGAGGCGACAAGAAATACCTGTTCGATGTGTTGAACCTTGCCGGTGAAATCCAGATCGCACAGGGGGATCTCAACGCCGCGGCGGAAACGCTGAACCGGGCGCTAGCCGGAGCGAGCGGGTTGAAGGACGATGGTCGGCTGTTTTACGGGTATCTCGGTCGCGCGGAAGTGTACCAGAAGCGCGCCGAGCGCTGCGATTACGAACGCGATTTCGATCCCTGCCTTGAAGCTGTAACACAATCCCGTGCCGACTACACCGAAGCATTGCGACTTGCGCGTCAGCTTGGCTACACCGGCTTGGCCTCCATGACTCAGGACTTCCTGAGTCGACTCGCGCTACGCGAACAGATGATTCGTTCTCAAGCAGAACTCCATCGCAGCACACTCGGCGCCCAAGTATTCGCGCCCAAGACGCAGAAGGATGTTTTAGTCACCGAGCATTTCGTAACCGAACCGGGGCTCCCGCCGGCCCTTGAGTCGTTTTACCGCACGGCAAAAGCCGAGGAGGCTCAGGCCGGCGGTTTCGCCAACGTGGCCGCCGCGCGAAGTCGCTATGTCGACGGCTTGATGCGACAAGCCAAGGGCGATCACGAAGCGGCGCTCGCCTTGTTTCTCGAAGCAGTGAAAATCCTTGAGCGCGACCGTGGTCAGCTCCGGGACGAACGCGATCGTGGCACTTTCTTCGAAGACAAGGTCGAGATCTATCATGCCGCGATCCTTGAGTTGCTGGAGCGGCGCCGTCACGCCGAAGCATTCGAACTGATGGAACGAGCGCGAGCGCGCGTGATGTCGGACCTGCTCGCCAGCCGCAACATCGGCCTCGCGAGCGCAGCAGATCGTGTCCTCTATGCTGAATCGTTGCGACTGCGCAGCGAAATCGCCGCTCGGCAGGGCCAGTTGCTCACGCTGGCCACCGATACAAAGGCGGCTGCACGGCGCACCCAGGTCACGCAGGAGACCGAACGGCTCGAAAGCCGATACTCCCAACTGATGAGCCGTCTCGCCAGGGAGGCGCCGCACCTGAACGCACTGCTCGTGTCGCAACCTGCGTCGCTGCGAGCCCTGCAGCAGTCGATGAAAAAGGAACGCTACGAAGTGCTCGAATACTTGGTACTCGAGCACGCCGTCATCCTGTGGCACGTGAGCGCCGATGCCGTGCACGTGCGCAACGTGTTCCTGCCGCGCACGCAGGTGATCAACAAGGTAAAGCAATTCAACGCCAGCCTCTCGGAGGTGTCCAAACCCTTCGACGCGCGTGCCGCACAGGAGCTGTACATGTTCCTGATTCAACCGGCGAAGAGTTGGATCAAGAGCGAGCGCCTCGTTGTGATTCCGCATGAAGACCTGAACTACCTGCCGTTCCAGGCGTTACAGAATCCGGATGACGGCCGCTTCGTCGGCGAGCACTACGCTCTGTCGGTCGCGCCCAGCGCCACGGTGTTACTGGGCCTCAAGGCGGGTGCGGCCACCGCGGGGGCAAGTTTGCTCGCAGTGGCCGACCCCGATCTGGTGGCCGGGCAGGACGAAGCGCAAGCCGTGGCAAAGCTTTACCCGAAGCGCAGCAAACTGGCCATCGATCCTCTCGCGAAGGAAAGCGACGTCAAGCGCTGGATCGGTGAGGCAGAAGTGGTGCATCTGTCCGTGCACGGCAAGTTCAACGCCACAGAACCGCTGCTGTCCTATCTCAAACTCGCTCGTGGCGATACCGACGATGGACAGCTCAGCGCCGCCGAGATGTTCGGACTCCCACTTGCACGTTCGCGCTTGGTGGTATTGAGCGCGTGCGAGACCGGCAAGGCGCACGCGACCCACGCCAGCGAACTGCTGGGCATGCAGCGTGCGCTCCTGTTCGCTGGCGCCAATACCTTGGTGCTATCCTATTGGCCGGTAGATTCCGATGCCACTGCGGTGTTCATGCAGGCGTTTCACCAGACGGTCCAATCGTCAACACCGGCCGTCGCGGCACGCACGGCTCTCAAGGCGGTAAAGAATCAGAAAGCTTACACGCATCCGTATTATTGGTCGGCATTCATGGTGGTCGGGAGATAACAATGGTGGACGTGCTACAAACCCTTGGCGAGCGCATCAAGGCCATTGGTGGCAGTTGGGCCGCGTATGCCTCCGTTGGCAGCTTTGTGTTGTACGTGTTCGGTTATCTGGCGCTGCGCTTTCACCTTACTGCCTTGGGCATAGGCACCGATCTGGCGGTTTTGGACGAGCGTTATCTGTTCGCTGGTGCCCGTTTTCTGGTGTATCTGGCAGCAACTGTTCCGGGTATCGTGTTGCTCGGTTTGCTCATGCTGGCCGCGCTGTGGCTACCCTGCCGCCTGTTGCCGGCGGCATGGCGCGCCCAGCTTGCTCAACAACCGGCAGCCTGGGCCGGCACATACCCTGGGAGGCTGCTGTTCGTCGGCATCCTGTTTTCCGTATCCCTGATCCAGTTCGTCATGAAAGACTGTTTCGAACTGAGCAACCTGCTGTTGCGTCCACACCTGCCCGAGACGGCGTTGAGCGGCTGGTTGTTGCGCGAAGACGAGGGGCGCATCGCGCTGTATTTCACCGGCCTGATCGCCGCGTGTGCCGTGCCGGCCGCCGTGCTGCTCGTCGTGCAGGGGCCGGGCTTGACGAGAGGCATCGCCACTGCACGCCATTTACTCGTCGTGCTGTTTGCCTTGCAGGTGCTGTTGCTGCCGGTTAATTACGGTTACCTGGTGCTCGATAACTCCCTGCCACGCGTCGCCGCACTTGACGGTACGACGCCAATGCCCGCCGGCAGCAGCGCCTGGCTGGTGTGGGAAGGCAAGGAGGGCATGACGTTTCTGGTGCGTGCGCAACAGGCCGGGCGGCAAACACGATCGTTGATAACGCTGGGGCGTGCCGAAGTCAAGCGCGTCGAAATCCTCGCCTACGAGCGCATTTTACCTGCGCTGTTCGCGCCCTTACAGGAGCAACGCCCATGACCTCACCCCGCCGGTTTGGACTCGCGTTATTCCTGTTAATGGCAGCCATTACCGCCGGTGCCCACGCCGACTGGCTCGACGACGTAGCCCGCGCGCTCGGTATTTCCAAGACCCCCAGCGCCATGAAGGGCCCCGTCGACGGCCTCCAGACCGGCGACATCTATATCGTCGCCCTCAACGGCAACGCACCGGTGCGCCTGACCCGTGACGGCGGCTACCGCTCGCCGGTGTTTGCCGTGGGTGATACTGCACTGCTGGCGCTCAAGGGCGTCAATCTGGTGAGCGTGCCGCTTGCCGGGGGGGCAGCATCCAGGCGACAGACGCTGCCGGGCGCGGTGAAGCTGTTGGGCGTGGACAAAAACGACGGTGACCGGCTGTTGCTGCTGGTCGAAACTTCCACAGGCGGCAGCGAGCTTGCGGCGTTGTCGCTGAAGAACGGCACGCTCACGCGCCTGCCGCACTCACGTGACGCCAAAGACCAGCGCCGCCTGCTCAGTCATTTGCGGGGCGATAACCGCAGCTACGGGGATTTGTTGCTCTACCTCAAAACAGAATCGCGCCGGGAGCTCGCAATAACGCGGGAGTGGAGCGACGTCTACCTGGAACGCCGTGACGCACCGGCGGTTAACCTGAGCCGCTGCGACGGCGACAACTGCGGCCAGCCGGCCTTGTCACAGAAACGCACACATGTCGTCTTTATCCGCGCCACACAACAGCCTTAGCATAAGGCAGTAAGGGTGCCTTCATGCCTGACCGCATCAAACTCAGAATAACGCCGAGTAATCACATCCACCTGCTGGTCCCCGCGTTGCTGACAAAATCGTCGTTGTATCCCCTTGAGATGTACCGCAACTGGAAGGCGGGCACCCGGATGGCTACCTGATCCTGCGAATTGTGTTATTGCCGGCGTCGGTCACGAACAGGTGTGTGCCATCCGTGGTAATCCCCCGCGGGTCGGAAAAACTCGCCGCGCCGCCTGTGCCGTCCGCCGCGCCCCTGTTCCACGGGCTGCCGGCAACGGTAGTCACGACTCCTGTGGCGATAGTCACTTTGCGGATCATGTTGTTACTTGAGTCGGCGACGTAGAGGTTGATGCCGTCCGTCGTGATCCCCTGCGGGTTGCTGAACCTCGCCGTGCCACCCGTACCATCCGCCACGCCCCATCCTCCCGGACTGCCGGCCAGGGTCGTCA
>JAIBJL010000398.1 GCA_020029545.1 Gammaproteobacteria bacterium | reverse complement strand
GATCGATCGGAGTGTAGGTTTCCCAGGTATCGGCCGGGGGTTGCGAGGCGTCGTGATAGACGACGGGCGAATCTTCGTAGCGCTCGCCCAGCTGCATGCCTTCGGTAAGGTATTCGAAAGCATCCTCGGCAGCACACATGTTGCCGAAGGTTTTGCGCGCCTTGTCCGCTTCGGCGCCAGGCGCCTCCAGGTCTGCAGGTAACACCCAGGCGCTCATGACCTTCGCCACGGCGATTCCCAGTTGCGTGTTGCGTAACGCGATCGGCCGGCGTTCGGCGGCGTACGAATCCAACAGCGCCGGTCCACCCCAGCCCTGCGCGAGCGCTGCCAATTTCCAGCCCAGGTTCGCGACATCGCCGATACCGCAGTTCATGCCCAGACCGCCCAATGGCGTGAATAGATGAGCTGCGTCGCCCAGCAACAACGCGCGGCCTTGCCGAAATTGGTCGGCAACCAAGGCCAAGCCGCCTTTCCATGGGCCGCCGGATAAAATTTCAAAGTCCACATCCGCGCCGAGCATGCGGCTCACGATGTCGCGGCCGTTCAACGCCCGCGGATCGACATTCTTCGGCACTTGGTAGTGAACGATCCACAGCTCCTTGGCATCCTGCGTGAACATGAAGCCGCGGACCTCCTGATTGATGATCCACGTAAGCAGGGCAGGACGGCGGCCGCTGCGCGCGGTCAACTCGGGGACCCTCACAAAGTAGGAAAGCATGTTGCCGGACATGAAAGCGCGCTCGGCGGACCCATCCTCGCCTTGCAGGCGGATACCGAGCTGACGGCGCACCGGGCTGGGAGCCCCGTCCACGCCGAGCAGATACTGCGCGACGATTTCGTAAGTGCTCCCCGAGGCAAGATCTTCGATTCGGGCGGTGACCTGGGTCTCTTCCAGTTCAAATGCAACCAGGCGATGGCCGAAGCGCACCGAACCGCAGGCATGCGATTCGGCAAATTTCTTCAACATCGGCTCGAGACGGGTTTGCGGTATCACGATGGGTGGCTCGGGCGTCGGCCACGGCGAATTGGCAGTGCTCAGGTGCACCAGATCCAAACGACTGAGCTCGTAGCCGCAAAAACGGGTCGTAAACGCCACTTCACGCGGGCATTGCGGCGGCAATGCGTTGGCGCGAATCTCGGCGGCGATGCCGAGGCGGCGGAAGTGCTCCATGGAACGTGCGTTGGTCGAATTGCACTTGGGATGTTTGCTGGTCTCGAAATTCTGGCTGACTAAAATGAACGGCACGCCGCGCCAGCCGAGTTCGATAGCCATCGACAACCCGACAGGACCGCCGCCAACGATCAGCGCAAACGTCTCTTCTCGCTTCAATGCTTCATCTCCGCATTCGCAGCCTGGAATGTTAGCACTGGTCATAGCCGTACCGGCGCACGGGACCACGATGGTGAAAGCCGCTGCACCCGGTGCGGAGGCAATTCGTCACGCTGTGGTCCTTTTCGGCCCGCTGATGCCTGGAAAAGCAGGGCATTAAGTCTCTCGGACCTTGCTATTGCATACATTTGCAAAACGAATTAAGGTCAATCGCCAGGACGGCTTGCAAACGAGTCGTCGAGCTTGGCTGCATTGATCAGCTCCGCTCACGGTAGAGAATCACTCTCATAAAACTAGTTGAATAAGCGAGCCTCGGTCCCTAACTTCAGGATTGCCCGAGCTGCGTCATTGCCCTCGGACATCGCCGGCTCTTGTGACAGCGAAAATCTGTTGGATGAGATTTGAACATGGCCAAACGCGCATTAATCGTCGGTGGCGGTATCGGTGGCATGTGTTGCGCCATTGCGCTGCACCGCGTTGGGTGGGGCATCGAGCTCATCGACATAGACCCAACCTGGCGAGCCCTGGGTGCGGGACTGACGTTGAGCGGTCCTACACTCAGGGCGTTCAAGCAGCTCGATGTGCTGGATGCAGTCAAAGCGAACGGATTCTTTTCCCCCAGCCTTGCGCTGGGCGATGAGACCGGTGCGATCCTTGCCAAGATCCCAATCCAGGAATGCGGACCGGGCATCGCGGGATTAGGCGGCATCTTGCGTCCCGTGCTGCACCGAATCCTGTCGGAACGCGTGCGCGCATTGGGCACCGTGCGCCTCGGTATCGGCGTATCCAAGTTGGAAGACGATGGGTCGGTCGTCAACGTGACTTTTTCCGACGGCACGGTGGGCCAATACGATTTCGTCGTGGGCGCCGACAGCCTGCATTCAAGCATTCGCAAGATATTGTTCGGCACTGCTTACGAGCCCCAATTCACCGGCGAGGGATGCTGGCGCCTGTTGACTGCCAAACCGGCTGATCAGGAAGGCGTGGTCATCTGCGGCAGCGGGCCGCATGTGGGGTTCAACCCCGTGTCCGCAACGCAGATGTATATGTTCCTGACGGTTCCGGCTCCGCAGCGTCGTGTCATTCCAGAGAACGAGCAGATCGAAACGCTGCGCGGGCTCTTATCCGGCTTCGGCGGGTTTATCGCGGACGTCCGCGAGCGGATGAACGAGTCTTCCATGGTGAATTACCGGCCATTGGATTGGCTGCTCATCGATGCGCCCTGGCACAAGGGGCGCGTGCTGCTGATCGGCGATGCCGCTCACGCCACCACGCCGCATTTGGGCCACGGTGCCGGCCTCGCGGTAGAGGATGCGGTGGTTCTCGGCGAGGAACTGGGCAAGTCCGACCATCTGCCCGAAGTGTTCGAGCGTTTCATGGCGCGACGTCTCGGCCGGACGCGCAGTGTCATCCAGACTTCGATTCAGATCAGCAAGCTGGAGCTCGAGCAGAAATGGAGCGAGGTCATGCCGATTCAGGCAGCGGGTTCGGCCCGGCTGCTGGAAGCGATCTGAGCTTCGGTCGCAGCTACTCCTTGTCAGGCGTGACGACGCCTACTAAAAGTACTTCGTGATCAGGTTGGGGCGTTCGATTTTCTTGCGGTAGTACCAGGCACACGGCAGCACCATGACCGTCAGCAGCGCAAGCCAGATGAAATAAGTACCGATCAGATCGAACTTCCCGCTCACAAGACCCCTCGCTATCCCGAGAACGTAGAAATGGACGACGTAAAAAAAGAAGGGCACGCGTCCGAAGATTTCCAGCGGTTTGAGCCAGGCGGGTCGTCCGTTACGGGTAATGACCGCCAGAACGGCCAGAGAAAAAAACACGCAAGTGAGCGACCAGGAGATAAACGCCAGATCCGGTGGATACTTTGCGAACAACCAGAAGTCGATGTTCGCGATAGCAGTGTACGAAGCAGTGTACGAGTAGGCATTGCCAAACCCGCCAACCAGCCTCACGGCAAGAAACGCAAGCAGACACAGCGCCGATAACTGCAGCCAGAAACGCTCTGGCCGGACACGCTGCAGAGCATCTCTGCCTATGACAAAACCGAGCATGACGAATGCCATCCACGGGATGACCGGATACATCGAGCGAAATGCTCCCTCTCGCACCGGCTCATACAGGACGGCACGCAAAGCCAGCGGCCATGACGAGACATCCAACAATGGATGGAGTATCAGCATGCTCATGGCGATCGGCACCAGAGTTCTGCTCCTCACATTGCGCAGAAACGCCATGGCGATGATCGCTACGCCAATCGAACTCAACACCATGAAGGAGTAGAAACCCATCATGGCGCGGGGGAGACCCATGATCGCCGCATCCACCGCGATCAGCACCAACCCGCGAATCACCAGGCGACGAGTGACCTCATCGCGAGAGATGCCGCGGCGCTCCCGAGCAAGGCTGGTGAGCGCAATCATGAATCCCGCCATGAAACAGAAACCAGGCGCCACCGGCACCCCTATAAAGCGGGTAAGGAACTGGAACACACCTTGTACGACTGGCGGGGGTGCGGCAGCAATTTCTTCCGCGGCGCGTCCTGCATTGAACATCAGGGACGCATGATCCAGTGCCATGTGGGCAATCAGCAAGCCACGAAACACATCGACATACGCGCGGCGCTGCGTGGGTGCAGCCGTCAATTGCGCCACCCGATCGTCCATTCCATCCGTGAGGTTCAGCGTCATGATAGCTCCTGTCCGGTAGCAACACTGTGCGGTGGGTTGGATGCGCACAGCAATGGGACTGCTGTCCCGACAGTAAGCCGCAGGAATCTATCGATACCCCACGTGCGCTACGACGAGAGTGTGCACGTGCGTAGCGGCGCGTTCACAGAGCACTGAGGCACGCTTGGAGCCATGAACATCGTCGACACGTGACCGGCCGTGATCTCGCCGAGGACTCACAGGCAAGGCGCGGGCCGCTCATACACATCCGGCAGATCACTCGTTCCCAGCTCCCATGGAAATTCCTCGCGAATCGCCCGCACGACGTCCGCCGCGATCTCGAGGCGCTCGAGAATCGGATACTCGGCGCGCAGCTTGCCGTTGATCGCGCCGCGCGCTTCGCGTACGGAACGGATGATGCGGTCCAATGCAGGGTCGGGTCCCTCGACGATGTCCTTCAAGCGCGCTCGCGCCGCGCCGTGTCGCTGCAGATATTGATAACCGCTGGATTCCGGCATGTTTTCTGCCTTGATTTGGCCAAGAACGATTATTCTAGGCCCGGAGCGCTTATAAATCCGGTGTCTTGACCGAAAACGATTACTTTGGGGCGGGCAGGACCGCCGAATGCCTTTCGCGCCGACCAAGAAGTCGCGATCATGTAGACGACCAGAACCATCTCCG
>JAIBJL010000618.1 GCA_020029545.1 Gammaproteobacteria bacterium | reverse complement strand
TGGGTCGGCGGACCAGGGAGGTTGCGGGTTGGGGCCGTGATCCGCAGCCTCGGCCTGATGGTGCCGACGGATCTGGCTTGCGTAGGCGGACTCGAAGTCGGTGATGAGGTCATAGAGGAAGTCCAGCACCAGGGCGGCGGCCTCGTCGGAGAGCTGCGGGCGGGGTTGGGGGATGTAATCGTCGGTCATGGTTTCACCGCCCTGCGCGTGGGCGTGGCTTGGTCGTACTGGTGCTCTTTGCATCGGCGAAGACCTCGAAGTAAAGCTTTTCGTCGAGCAGCTGTGCCTGACGTTGAACTGCAAAGCTGAGCAACTGCGCACACATCGTGGTCAGGATCCGGTAGTTGCCGGCCGCGTGGTCACAGAGCATTGTGCACAGTTGTGGCGTCATGAATGTCGCGTTGCCTGCCGTGGTCAGCAGGTGCTCGAGACAGGACATGAGCTCTTCGCGGCTCGCGTAGTCCATCGTCAGCCTGACCCGGA
Organism: Gammaproteobacteria bacterium; assembly: GCA_020029545.1. Classification (GTDB taxonomy): domain Bacteria; phylum Pseudomonadota; class Gammaproteobacteria; order Steroidobacterales; family Steroidobacteraceae; genus Steroidobacter. The sequence goes on along the minus strand of JAIBJL010000618.1, from coordinate 2,481 downwards.
TGCGGCTGCCCAGCGGCAGCAGATCGTCGCGTTTGAGCATCTCGGTCAGTCGGCCGTCCCCGACGAGCACAATGCTCAGCAGCGGTCGTGAGTCGAACCTTGCGCTGGACAGCAGGCGTAGTTCCGACAGCGTGGCGGGGTTCATCTCCTGCGCTTCGTCGATCAGCAGCATCGGGCGTAACCGAGTGCCCTCAAGGTGGGTGATCCACCGTTGGCGCAGGCTCTTGAAGCCGCCCCATCGGTTGTGGGGTTTGAGCCCCACCTCAAACAGCTCGCCGAGTTCCCGGTAGAAGTCGGCGAGGTTGCTCTGCGGGTGGTTGAGTACGGCGACGGTCACGTCGGGGAGACGCCCTAGGCGCTCGGCCAGCAGACGCAGCACCACGCTCTTGCCGGTGCCAGGATCGCCGTGGATCAGCGCGAAGCCGCCCTCGCGCACGTGGTTGTGCTCGATGCGCCAGAGGAAATCCTCGGCCTGACGCGTGAGTCGCAGTGCCTCGGTCGGCAGTTCCTGCGAGAAGGGATTCCACTTCAGGCCGTAGAGGGCCAGCAGCGAGGGGTTCATGAGGTGAGGTCCTGTTCGGTGGGGATGTAGGCCGGCGGCAGGCCGGTGGCGGCGTAGTCGGCCATGAGCTTGCGCAGCAGCGGCGCGATGCCGGACTCGGTCGGCGGCGGATCGGCTGCGGGTAGGGGATCGAGCGCGCGGCGCTGGCCACTGGCGTTGCACTGTGCCGTGGCGGGCGTCGATGAGGTCGACCGCGGCCAGGTCCCAGCGTGCATAGCGCAGGTGGATGCGCGGCAGGTGCCGGTAGCGCGAGGGAATCTCGAAGCGCCGAGCGTCCAGGCTGACGGTGCCGTCACTACGCCGCTGGGCGCGGGTGACTTCCATGCGGAAGGCGCCGCGCAGTGCCTGGCTTTCTGGGCACTCGCGCATCACCGTGGGACCTTCGAGGTAGCGTGCGAGGGGTGTCGCATCGATTTCGCAGTGCTTTGTGCGCTGGTACTCGTGCTCGACCCAGGCTTGCGTCGCGGTGTTGAGCAGTTCCAGGGTGAGCTCGCTCACCCCTTCGAGCATGGCCATCAGCCGCCCCTCCAGGCGGCCCCAGAAGACCTCTTGTGACTCAATCCGTGCACCAGGCTCTCGGTGGTCTCATCGAGGTACCACTGGACGTGGCAGGCCAGGCGAGAACGGTCATCCAGGATGGCCAGTGCCATGGGCTTGACCCACGCGCCAGCGCGGGTCAGGACCTTGCGCGAGCCATGGTGGAAGTCGAGGTGCAGAAGACCGCCAACATGATCGACTTCGAAGCTGCGTGTCTCGCGCGACTGGCGGTGAACTTCGGCGGCGACCTGCCCCGGGCGCAACTTGCCGCGTGGCAAGGCCTTGCGAAACATGCCCTGCGCCTTGAGATAGCGGCGCACTGTGGTGTAGGACGGCAGCGGGACATCGTCGGCCAAGGCTGCGCGGAGGTTGTCGTAGTGAAGCTGGCAGGACCAGCCCGGATGATCGCGATACTGCGCCGTCAACGCGTCGATGACGGTGGCGGCCAGCACGCGCTGCTGACCGAGATCAGAGCGTACGCGCGTCTTGAGCGCCGCCACCGGATCGAGGCTTGCGTGCCGTGCCGCATAGAACCATCGCTCGAGGGTCGACAGACCGAAGGTGACAGGCAATCCAGTGGTCGGGTGCTGCCAGGTCTTGCTGGAGAGCGCCAGCAGCGTCGCGCGCAACTCCCCCGTTTGCGGGGGTGCCGCCAGTAGGTGACCGATGATCGAGAAGCGCAGCCGCGCCCAGCGATCACGATCAAGAGGATCGTGTCGAATTGCCATGCAAGCTCCCAGTGAGACCGCGAGACATTCGCAGCCGATGGGCAGGCAGCCTACAAAGCGGCGCGATCGAGGGCGATCACCAAGTTCTGCGGGAGGTCCGCGGAATCTACCGGCCTTCGGTCACTGTGCTCAGCGGCGCCAGGAAGCGCAGGGTCTGCGATAGCTGCGCGAACTCGTCCGCAGCCGTGAAGCGCGCGAGCAATCCGGCGGGCAGTGGGGCGCAAACGGGAGGCATGAAGTCAGCGCGTGTCGCCTGCCAGAAGGGTGTGGTCGGGAAGTCTGAATTCCACCAGGCGCGCCAGCGATCAAGGGTTGAGCGCGGGACGCAGAGCGTCACGCATAGCTCATGCAGTCGTTTGCCCGACAGGGCAGACCGCAAGGCTGAAGCAAGCAGGACCACAGCACCGAGATACACGCGCCGCCCGAGATAGCGCACGGACCTCGGTGTGCGGCGCTGTCGGCAGCGGTTGCAACAGAAACTCAGGCGCGTGTGATCCAACTGGCGGTATTCCAACGGGCCACCGCGGGGCTTACGCGGATAACGGGCACTGTGGAGCACGCCGCCACACGAGCATCCGGCGGCGCGAACCTCCGCAGCCCGGTCGTCATCAATCCGCGATAGGAGCACGTAGAAATTGGGGTCACACAAGGCGG
>JAIBJL010000397.1 GCA_020029545.1 Gammaproteobacteria bacterium | reverse complement strand
GCTGCGACGCCCGGCAGTGTCCTATGCGATGCTGACCGGCATCGAGCAGATCGGTTTGCCGGCGTGGATGCAGTCGTGCGACGACGAGCGCTTGCTCGAACAGGTCGCACAGCAGCTGGAAGTGCAGGCGCGCTACAGCGGATATATCGATCGTCAGCAGACCGAAATCGATCGTCAGCGCCGCCAGGAAGAGATGCTGCTGCCGTCGGACATCGACTATGCGCAGGTCCGTGGCCTGTCGAATGAGGTACGTCAGAGGCTGGCTTCGGTGCGACCGGGCACCATCGGTCAGGCCTCGCGCGTTCCCGGAATCACCCCGGCGGCGATTTCGCTGTTACTGGTGCACTTGAAGCGTCACGCCGTGGCAGCGCAGAACAGACTCGCGGTCTGAAGGCGAACGACGAGGTGCGTCAGGAATTGTCTGATGCCTGCCCATCCACCTCTGGCGCCAGCGCACCTCCGCTGACGCGATACAGGTCACAACCGTTGCGGATCGATGCGGGCATGGATCGCATTTGCCGGATCGCGCCCGCCATTCGCGCTGTAGGGTGTGAATTCCCTCAGCGTTTTCGATAGGCGATGCTTGTAGGTTACAAAAATTGCACGCTGTCCGAAGCCACCGGGCGATGACTAAGCTGGCGGTTGGAAGCGCTTGAGCTATGAACTCTGGACTGGTTACGAACACATGATCTGGTTTCTGTTATTTGCCGGCACCGTATTCGGGTTGTACTTCTGGCGTGCGTATGTCAACCGTCAAAAGGAGCTCAATAGTCCGCTGGCGAGCCATCGTTCCGGCCACAGCCATATTGGACAAGTGGTGGTGCTGGAGCATGGGTTAACGAACGGCTCGGGCCGGGTTCGGCTTGGCAATCGCGACTGGCCGGTGCGCGGTCCAAATCTGCCGCCGGGTGCAAGAGCACGCGTGACCGGCGTCGATGGTTCGATCCTGCTGGTGGATCGCGTCGCCGCCTGATCGATCATACTTCGATCAGGAGATGAACGCCCAGGATATGAACGTCCGGGTGGGGGCGTTTTCGTTTCAACTGCTGGTTGCCCATCGCTCCGCGGCGTTGCCGTTTGTGCTCGTTCAACTACCAACTACACCCTTGTTCCTTGCGGGCGCGTTCACCATGGGCGCTCCACAACGCTTCGGCTTCATTCTTTGCCTGATCGAGCACCTTGGCATCCTGCGACTTCTCAAGCGCCTTGATGGCCTGGTCGAACCCTACCGCAGCCCCCACATAGGCGTCGCCGGCACAGCCGGCTTCATTCAACCGATCGCCGAAGTACTGCCACGATAGCAACTGCACCCGCGTGAGCCGACGCCCCCATGGCATACGTACGATCGACGGAAAAGCCGTGGGTTCGCCGTCGCGTGCAGCGTCCAGACCGAAGGCCTGCGCGGTCGCCGTATCTGCCGGATGTCCATCGCAACCCGTCGCCAGGCAGTTCGCCAGATCGAGCTTGGCCTTGGGCATCGTGCGGCCGGCCTGCTTGAGTAACAGGCGAATCGACGCGACATTCTCGGTGGTCTCGCCGCGCTGCACGGCCATCAGGCGGTTCGTCGCCAGCGTGTACGCGGCGGGTGAGAAATTCTTGTCGATCGCAGATTGCAGCAACGCCTCGCGTTGCTGCGGATCGCGCACGAACTGGGCGAGTTCAGTTGCACTGGGAGGATCACCCGCCTGCGCGGCCGAGCGCAGACGCGCTTCGATCGCGCCGAAGTCGAACTCTGCCTTGCTGCAGCCGGCGCGCGCGCGTTCGCGATACTGTTCTTCGGCCACCAGCACGCCGGCGATGCGGCTGAGTCGCTCTGCCGAAATGTTCGCGCCGATCTGGTTGAGCTGCGCTTGCGGATCGCCCGGCCTGCTGTTTGCGATGCGACTGCACCAGTGCTGCAATCTGACCAACGCGATGTTTGCTTCAGACTTACCGCTGCTGGCTTGCGTGCTCAAGGTGGCGATTGCCTCATCGATGCCGCCGCGCGCCAATGCATTGATCACCTCGGGCGCAAGGTTCAGGCTGGCGAGACTGCGGCGATGTGCAACTCGCTGCAAGATCAAGTCGAATGCGGATTCATCGGTGGGCGTGAACGCGACCGAAGGCGGCTGCGTCGGCGCGGCTGGCGGTGCGGTCTGCGTCTTCGGCGCTTCGATGCCGGCACTGGCGGCTGCGTAGCCAGCCGCCAGGATCAGCCACCATCGAAGACGTCGTGGCATGCGATCTGCTCCGCGAGATGCTACGGACTCGCCACAATCAGGTCATATTCGATTTGCACCGTGCCGGTGAAATTCATCTGGCCGCTCTGATAGCTTTCGGCTGCGCCACCGGCATCGGCGGCCATCGCCTTCACTCGCATCGGCACGGGCGGTGCCACGAACCCTGAACTTGCCGAGATCGTGCGTGCCGGTCCGAGTTGCGCACGCGCCGCCTTCGCAATTGCTTCGGCATTCAGGCGCGCATCTTCCACGGCTTTGCCAAGCGCTTCGCGCTCCAGGTCGCGACGCTTGCTGGAATCCAGCCGCGGTTCGCCGAGTTGATTGACGCCAAGATCGGTCGCACGCTCGAGCAGTAGCCCGAGCTTCTCCAGATCGCGCAGCTCAACTTCCACCTGGCGCGACACGAAGTAGCCGATCAAGTTGCGTTCGCGCGCATTGTTGTCCCAGTTGTACTCGGGTTGTACGTTGACGCGAGTAGCACGCACATATTTCTGGTCGAGCTTCATGTCGCGTGTCAGCTTGAGAACGGCTTCGACGGTCTTGGTAACCTCGGCCCGCGCTGCGTCGAGTTTCGGTTTGCGCGATTCGACCCCGAGGGTGACTAGCGCGCGATCCGGCTCGGCCTGTACTTCACCTTGACCGGATACGGTGACAAGTCGCGGACGATCCGGCTCTGCGGCATTCGCACCGAGGCCGGCAAACAGTGCGCAGCCCAGCAGGACGGATGCCAGCACGGGAACGTAGCAGGTCGTCGGTTTCACGGTGAATCTCCACGGTCGAGCTTCGGGTTGCCGAGCAGTGCGGCGATGAGCGGTTGCAGTTGCGCGCGATCCGCACGCAGCGCTTCCGCCTTCCCCGTCACGATGGCTTCAAGGTCTGCGGTGGCCCGCTCGAAATTCTCATTGATGACCACATAGTCGAACTCGTTCCAGTGCGACATGTCGGCGATCGAATCGCGCAGCCGGCGTGCGATGACCTCGTCTGTGTCGGTGCCACGACCGCGCAATCGCGACTCCAGCGCGGCGCGCGACGGAGGAAGGATGAAAATCGAGTGGCATTCCGGCAGGCGTGCGCGAATCTGCTGTGCGCCCTGCCAGTCGATCTCCAGCAGCACGTTTTCACCGGCGTTGAGCAGCGCTTCTACCTGCGGTCGTGAGGTGCCGTAGAAATTGTCGAATACTTGCGCATGTTCCAGGAACTCATGCGCCTCGATCATGCGTTGAAACTCATCCTTATCGACAAAGAAGTAATCGCGTCCATGCTGTTCGGTCGCCCGCTGGCGCCGTGTGGTGTAGGAGATGGAAAAGCGCAGCGACGGCTGGCGTTGCATGAGCGCACGAACCAGCGACGTCTTGCCGGCACCCGACGGTGCGGCAATCACGAACAGTTGCCCTCTGCGTGCCTTCATCCTGACCTGCTCTGACGAACCGCGACGCTGCGGTCACTCCACGTTCTGAATCTGTTCGCGCATCTGTTCGATGAACACCTTCATGTCAACGGCGGCGCGTGTGGTTTCCACATCCTGCGATTTAGAGGACAGCGTATTGGCTTCGCGATTGAGCTCCTGCATCAGAAAGTCCAACCGCCGCCCGGAGGGCTCAGTGGCGTCCAGCACCGAACGAACTTCCTGCAGATGGCCCCCGAGACGATCGAGTTCCTCGTCCACATCCATCTTATGTGCGTAGATCACCAGCTCCTGCTCCAGACGGTCGGCATCCGGTGCGGTACCCAACTGGGAAATTCGCTCGACCAGGCGTTGGCGCAATCGTTGCGACACTTCCGGAAGTCGCGCGCGTACCAGGTCGACCTGGGCTGCCATCGAGGCGCAACGGGTGGCGAGCAGTTCGCGAATGCGCAGCCCTTCGCGTGCTCGCGTGTCGTTCAGTTCCTGCAGCGATTCGCGCAGCAGATCCAGCGTGGCAACCAGCACCGGGCGCACATCGGTTTCGGCTTCGCGAATCACACCGGGCCAGCGCAGCACATCCAGCGCGTTCAACGGCGCCGATGCATCGACCCGCGCCCGCACATCGCCGATGCGCGCGAGCAGTTCGTCCAATATCGCCTGATCGAGTTCCAGCCGGCGTGTCGAGCCAGGGGTCGATTTCAGGTACAGGTTCGCATCCACCTTGCCGCGCCGGAGCGCTGCGCCGATCGTCTGCCGTACCTCGTTGTCGAGGGAACGCAGGTCTTCGGGCAGACGCAGCGAGACTTCGAGATAGCGATGATTGACGGTACGCAATTCGCAAACCAGCGTGCCCCAGGGGCCCTGGCGTTCGCGCCGGGCGAAACCGGTCATGCTGCGGATCATGAGTCAAAGTCTCTTCTTGGATTAAGGAAAAAGCGGTCTTACCCGCGAGGCGGCGCCGGTGTATAAAGCGCCGCCTAGCAGCCTGTCGGACTTAAGTGATCGTAGCGAGGCGCGTGGCAGATGGAGGACAGTTTTTCGTGTCTTCGAGGCGAATAGCCGTAGCTATTTAACGAGAAGGATCGGAAAAATG